>RZYD01000038.1 GCA_009930445.1 Bacteroidia bacterium
TAATTAAGTTATTAACGATAGTTTGTTTATAACTACAAATATTTTGGAATTAATTATCGTTCCTGCCTTTTGACTTTTCGGAGGGGACTCAATATTTGTAAGTGAAAACAATTCAACCTTTACGGTAAGCGGATCAGGGGGCGATGTTACACTCGCTGCAGGAAATTCAATTGTGCTTTACCCCGGCTTTCATGCAGCCAGTGGATCGAAGTTTAAAGCATACATCGGCGGCAGTTGCATCGTTAAGGAGCCGGCACTAACCTCCAATAGATATTCTGTATCTGACACGATATTGAGTCGCTATCGCATCTACCCTAATCCGTCAAATACAGGTATTTTTAAACTTCAGCAACTTTCTCCCGATCAACAAGCTATACGAATTGAAATTTTTGATTTATCCGGAGCTAGAATCACCCATGGGACCTATTCAAAACAGGAAATAATTACACTTAACCTTTCTAAACAACCCAGTGGAATATACCTCATCCGGATACTATTTGAAGGTTTTATTGAAAACATTAAAGTGATTAAACGATAGCACTATTCAAGGGTTGACAGTAGGAATATTATTAGCTTTTCCAGGTAAAAATTTGCTGTTCCAAAACCGAGATACGATTTTGTGCATCCTCCTGTTTCTTGCGCTCCATTTCAACTACTTGAACAGGAGCATTCGCAACAAAACGCGCATTGGACAATTTTTTTTCTACACTTTTCAAAAAACCACGGGTATACTCCAGTTCCTCTTGAAGTCGTTTTAATTCAGCTTCCACATCGATATGACCGGAGAGCGGAAGATAAAACTCTGTACTGCTAATAATAAACGATGAAGCGCCATCCACTTTCTCCTCCACGTACTTCAGGCTTTCAAGATTACATAGTTTAATAATCAGGGGGTCGAAAGTAAACACAGGGGCATCTACATTCTTTTTTACGAAAAGCTGCAGGGTTTCTTTAAAAGGAAGATTCTTTTCCAACCGAACCGCGCGAATGGCCTGAATCACTTCGGCAGCGATTTCGAATTGTTCCAAAAGCCGTTCATCGTATTTCACAGCGACAGGCATTTCAGCCACCATAATTGATTCCCGGGCACTTCGGGGCTCCAGCGATTGCCATATTTCTTCAGTAAGAAAAGGCATAAATGGATGGAGTACCCGCATTAAGCGATCCATAAAGAATAGGGTTGCCGTGTACGTTGTTGCATCCACCGGAAGCTGATAGCCCGGCTTAATCATTTCGAGGTACCATGAGCAGAAGTCGTCCCATATCAATTTATACACCGCCATTAAGGCATCCGAGAGACGATATTTTTCGTACTGTTCATCGATAAAATGTAAAGCGTGATTAAATTTCGCATCAAACCAATCCACGGCTGCGCGATTCCCTTCGGGTTGTGCCAGCGAATGATCAATCTCCCAACCTTTTATCAATCGCAAGGCATTCCATACCTTATTACAAAAATTACGACCCTGTTCACATAAAGACTCGTCAAAAGGCAAATCATTTCCGGCCGGGCTGGTAAGCAGCATACCCATACGAACACCATCGGCACCATATTTGGCAATAAGCATCAAAGGGTCAGGGCTATTGCCCAGTGATTTTGACATTTTACGGCCCAGTTTATCGCGAACAATACCCGTAAGGTAAACATTATGAAAAGGAACAGCCTGGCGGTATTCCTGCCCGGCCATAATCATACGTGCCACCCAGAAAAACAGAATCTCCGGTGCCGTAACCAAGTCGTTAGTGGGGTAATAATAGGATATTTCTTTGTTATCCGGAAAGCGAATTCCATCGAAAACAGCTATGGGCCAAAGCCAGCTACTGAACCAGGTATCCAAAACATCTTCATCCTGTGTTAATTCCTCAGCGGTTAAGGTAGGACGTTGCAATAATTTACGGGCTTTCCCCAGGGCTTCAGTTGCATTTTTCGCTACCACCATTTCACCGTCGGGCGTATAATATACCGGAATACGCTGTCCCCACCATAATTGGCGTGAAATGCACCAGTCACGTACATTTTCCATCCAGTGCCGATAAGCATTTTTAAATTTAGAAGGATAAAACCGGATAGTGTCATCCATTACCAGGTCAAGGGCAGGCTTTGCCAGTTCCTTCATCTTTAAAAACCATTGCAGTGACAATTTTGGCTCGATTACCGCATCGGTACGTTCCGAAAAACCCACTTTATTCGTATAATTCTCAACTTTCACAAGATGCCCGGCAGCCTCCAGGTCGTTAACAATTGCCCTTCGACAAGCAAATCGATCCATACCTATATATAATTCGGCCTGAGCATTGAGTGTTCCATCGGGATTAAAAATATCAATGGATTTGAGTTTATGGCGAATACCGATTTCATAGTCATTAATATCATGTGCCGGAGTGATTTTCAGGCATCCCGTACCAAATTCCATATCCACATAAGCATCCTGAATAACAGGAACTTCACGGTTTACCAACGGAACAATAACTGCTTTCCCTTTTAAATGCGAGTAACGGGGATCATCGGGGTGCACACAAACGGCAGTATCTCCCAGAATTGTTTCCGGACGGGTGGTAGCAATGGTAATATACGACTCCACATCTCCCACTACCTGATAGCGAAGATAATAAAGTTTTGATTGCACTTCGCGGTACACCACCTCTTCATCCGAAAGGGCAGTCAAGGCCTGAGGATCCCAGTTCACCATGCGCACACCGCGGTATATCAATCCTTTGTCATACAGATCAACAAAAACCTGGATTACAGATTCATACAATGCTTCATCCATAGTAAATCGTGTCCGTGACCAATCACAGGAAGCCCCAAGTTTTTTCAATTGTTCGAGAATAATACCGCCATGTTTTTCTTTCCATTCCCAGGCATGGTTTAAAAATTGTTCGCGGGTAAGCGACGACTTACGGATGCCTTGTTCTTTAAGTTTATTAACCACCTTAGCCTCAGTGGCGATGGAGGCATGGTCAGTTCCTGGAACCCATAGGGTGTTATAGCCCTGCATTCTTTTTCTGCGCACCAACACATCCTGAATTGTATTATTCAGCATGTGGCCCATGTGCAGCACGCCGGTTACGTTCGGCGGGGGAATAACAATTGTATAAGGTTCACGGTCATCCGGAGTGGATTGAAAATAATTATTTTTCATCCAGAAGCTATACCATTTATCTTCAATGGCTGCAGGATTGTACTTAGGTGCAAGCGTCATTATCTGTCTTTTTGAAATGATTCAAGGGGAGCAAAAGTAAGGAAAAAAATAAAGAGATGAACTAATTCATTTTTTGTCGTTTAATAAGAAAAGGCAACAGAATCTGATCGAAACCGCGATTGATGTCGGCTTCAACAAAATCGATATGATATCCGGCACAGCGTAACTTCAATGCTTTAGTGAAACCAGTTACTCCTTTTACGTATTCATCTCTTACCAATCGGGGATTAATTTTTAACTCTTCATGAGATTCAAGATCAATAAAACGATACGGGCGGTTTTCAAATTCAAAATCTGCTTCCAGTTTTTTATCCATTACATGGAAAAGAATCACCTCGTGCTTATTATGTTTCAGATGCTGAAGGGCCGAAAACAGTGCTTCATCGGATTCGGAACTATCAAACATATCACTGAAGAGAACGACCAGTGAGCGTTTATGGGTATTCTCAGCGATCAGATGGAGTGACCGGGCGGCATGCGTGGCCGAACGGGTTGCAGGATAAATACCGGAGAGATAATTTTCGAGGAGCGTAAGCAGGTATTCATGGTGTGCTTCGCTGGAGCGTGCGGGAGTGAGCAAGCCAACCTCGTCAGCAAAAACAGATAATCCTACGGCATCACGCTGTTTTTTGAGCAAATACATTAAGCAGGCTATGGCATAAACACTGAAAGTAATTTTGTTAGGGTTTTCCAGTGAAATATTCTCCTTTAGGGGAAAATACATGGAAGCACTGTTATCGAGTACGAAACGACAGCGTAGGTTTGTTTCCTCCTCAAACCGTTTAACAAATAACTTATCGGTTCGGGCGTACAATTTCCAATCGATATGTTTTGTTGATTCACCAGTATTGTACTGGCGGTGTTCGGCAAATTCAACCGAAAAACCATGAAACGGGCTTTTATGCAAGCCAGTAATAAAACCCTCCACAACCTGACGGGCAATAAACCCAAGTGGATTATATTTTTGAAATCTGCTTTGATCTATAGGCACAATGCATCAACATTTTGAGACACGCACCGTATGGATTCGTCGTGTCCGGTCGAAAAAACGATTAGAGTAATTTTTCAAGCTTGGCTACGAGTGCATTTTTAGGAACGGCACCTACTTGTTTATCCACAATTTCACCATTTTTAATAAATAACACGGTAGGAATATTTCTCACGCCAAACTGGCCGGTAACCCCCGGGTTATTATCAACATCCACTTTCCCAATCACTGCTTTCCCGGCAAATTCTTCTGCCATCTCTTCAATACTGGGTGCAATCATGCGACAAGGGCCGCACCAGGTAGCCCAAAAATCAATAACTACCGGTTTATCCGATTTTAAAACAACTTCTTCGAATGTTGCATCTGTAATTTCAAGTGCCATATACGCTTTCTTTAAGGATTAATTTTTCGCAAATGTAATGCTTTTAAGCAGATACAAATGCCATTAACTATTGTTTATTTAATTGATTTTATACTTCAATTGTTTATTTCTAAAAAAGTCGATCAGCGCTCCGGGGTCAACTTTATGTGAAACCATGGAAAAGGAGACACATTCATTTTCTTCACTTAGCACTTTAATTTTAAGCGATGTTTTACCTCTTGAATCTTTTAAAAGTGCATCGAAATCGCTGATGAACGTACCCGTAATATTTTCGAGCGGAATAAGAGCGGTAACAGATCGGGCTCTTTTTTCCAGCAAATCAGCCAACAAACTTATTTCATCAATTTTAACCTCATTTTCTTCGCGGAAATTTTTTATCACTTTTCCTTCTATTAAAACGGCCTGACCAGGAATTAGATAAGGTTTCAACTGAAGATATTCGCTGGAGAACAGTATAAAACGATGTGCATCATTTTTATCTTCCAGTGTAAAAATCCCGTAGGGTGCACCTTTTTTTGTCATCTTCTCCGCCACCTCAGTAATTAGCCCGGCAAAAACGAGTTTATTTGCATTCGGCAAATTAACAGGGTCGTTGTTAATTTGTTCAATGGTCACATTCGCAAAGCTGTTAATTTCCACATCAAATGAATCGAGCGGATGGCCGGAGATATAAAAACCCGTCACTTCTTTTTCTTTTTTAAGTTTTTCTATCATCGACCAGTCGGATACCACAGGCATCTCCAATTGTGCGATACGGGCTTCAGATTCTTCGCCGAAGAGAGAAACCTGAGCAGAATTTTTATGATTTTGATAATCGGCTCCGTAGCGAAGGACTTTTTCAATAAAAGTAGTATCGGTTTCCGAGTCACGGTAAAAAAACTGAGCGCGGTGCGTATCCGGGAAAGAGTCAAAAGCCCCCCCCATAGCGAGTGATTCAAAGGTTTTCCGGTTCACCGACCGCAAATCGACCCGCCGTACCATGTCGAAGATATCCACGAAGGGTCCATTCTCGTCGCGTTGATTAATAATCGATTGTACGGCGGCCTCCCCCACCCCTTTGATAGCGGCCAATCCAAAACGAATTGCTCCGTTATGATTCACGGTAAAATTCAGATAACTTTCATTCACATCCGGGCCAAGCACCGGAATTCCAGCTCGTTTTGATTCGTCGATAAAGAAGGTAATTTTTTTAATATCCGAGATATTATGGGTCAGTACCGAAGCCATATACTCGGCCGGGAAATGCGCCTTCAGGTATGCCGTACGATAGGCAACGACAGAATACGCAGCAGAATGCGAACGGTTAAATCCATATTTGGCAAACTCAGTCATTATATCAAATACCTCATTGGCCTTTTTGGCATCGATATTCCGTTCGGCAGCACCAACCACAAATTCGCTGCGCTTCTGCATCATCTCATTCATATCTTTCTTACCCATGGCTCTGCGGAGCAAATCGGCTTTAGCAAGAGAAAAGTTTGCAAGAATTTGGGCAGTTTGCATAATTTGCTCCTGATAGACCATAATCCCATAGGTCGGTTTGAGAATTTCTTCCAGATCCGGATGGGGATACTCCACCGCAGTCCGGCCGTGCTTTCGATCGATAAAAAGCGGAATAAACTCCATGGGTCCGGGACGAAACAAAGCGTTCATGGCAATCAGGTCCTCAATACCTGTGGGCTGCAATTCTTTCAGATAACGTTGCATGCCGGCCGACTCAAACTGAAAGGTTCCAATCGTATCGCCGCGCTGGTAGAGCTGAAAGGTTTTTTCGTCGTCAAGGGGAATGGTTTCAATATCAATCTTGACGCCCTTGCTCATTTCGATATTCAGCAACGCATCTTTGATGATCGACAAAGTTTTTAACCCCAAAAAATCCATTTTCAGCATCCCCACCGATTCGATCAATTTGCCTTCGTACTGTGTTACCAGCAGTTGGGAGTCTTTAGCGAGAGCAAGTGGAATATGTTCTATTAAATTTTCGGGTCCGATAATAACACCACAGGCATGAACGCCGGTCTGACGCACTGATCCTTCCAGTGTTTCAGCAATCCGGATCAGGGTTTTAATTTTTTCATCGCCGTTCTCTTTCAGCTCTTTCAATTCATGAACCTCTTTCAGTGCCATATCAAGGGTAACGTTTGCTCCTTCGGGGATCAGTTTGGCGATACGATCGGTTTCCGGGAGGGGTACTTTCAGCACACGCCCCACATCACGGATGGCTGATTTTGCCGCCATACTACCGAAGGTAACAATTTGAGCCACTTTATCTTCACCATATTTTTTAATCACATAATCAAGAACCTTGCCCCGTCCTTCGTCATCAAAATCCGTGTCAATATCAGGCATAGAAATACGTTCAGGATTCAGGAAACGTTCAAAAAGGAGGTTATAGCGAATGGGGTCGATGGAAGTTATTCCAATACAATAGGCTACGGCTGAACCGGCTGCGGACCCGCGGCCCGGTCCGACAATCACGCTCATCTGGCGAGCTGCGTTTATAAAATCCTGTGTAATAAGAAAATAGCCTGAAAACCCCATATCCTTAATAATTTTCAGCTCATTATCGAGCCGTTCGGACAACTCGGGTGTAATTTTCGTATATAAGGATTCAGCCCCCTTATAGGTTAAAAACCGCAAGTACTCATTCTCATCGGTATACGGATCAGGGATGGGAAACCGGGGCATCAGGACGCGGCGTTTCAGGCTGTATACCTCAACCTTATCGACAATTTCCTGTGTATTGGTAAGTGCTTCCGGATAGTCACGGAAAAGCACCTCCATTTCTTCTTTTGATTTTAAGTACTCATTACCCGTATATCGCATTCGGTTGGGATCGTCATAATCTTTCCCGGTATTAAGACAAACAAGAATATCGTGTGCCTCAGCATCTTCCTTAGTAACGAAATGGACATCATTGGTAGCAATTATTTTCACCTGATGCTTATGTGCCAAATAAACAATTTCCCCGTTCACTACCTGCTGATCGGGAATACCATGATCCATAATTTCGAGGTAAAAATCGTCTCCAAATTCCTGTTTGTACCAAAGGATGGCCTCTTCTGCCTGTTCCATCTGGTCATTACGCAAATAAAAAGCAACTTCTCCTGCAAGGCAGGCAGAACTAACGATCAAACCCTCTTTGTAGGTTTTAAGAACTTCTTTATCAATCCTGGGGTTATAGTAAAAACCATCGTGAAATCCGATCGTCACCAGCTTGCAAAGGTTATGATAGCCCAATTTATTTTTTGCAAGAAGAACAAGATGAAAACCTCTGGCGCGGTCACCCTGACCTGATTTATCAAACCGGCTGCCTTCGGCCAGGTAAGTTTCGCAGCCAAGAATCGGTTTAATATTACATTTGTTGGCCTCGTTTAAAAATTTTAACACACCATACATGTTTCCATGATCGGTGATGGCCAGTGCCTTCATACCCAGCTCACCGGCACGCTCCATCAATTTTGGAATTGCTGCAGCACCATCTAAGATTGAGTATTGAGTATGTACGTGTAAATGCGTAAAATCTGACATAAAACAGGTGGAATTATTGTGTGGTAAAGATACCCCAAAACGGGCAAACGAATAAATTTTGTTAATAAAAATGTAGCGTAAAACCGAAGGAAATTCATTATCAGTAGCTTAATGGATCGTAACCCAAAAGCAGAAAACGTAAAACTAAATACGGATAAATTTGTTTTTTTCGATGGATTATTGCAATTTTGCACCCCGAAAAATATATCCCGATAAAAAATCTGTTATACAGAGTTTTAGAGAAAAAAACGGAATTTTAGTAATCATTATTAAAAAACAAATTATGCCAGCAAAAATCAGGTTACAAAGACATGGTAAAAAGGGTCAACCCTTTTATCACATTGTCGTAGCGGATGGTCGTGCACCTCGTGATGGGAAGTTTATTGAAAAGATTGGCACTTATAATCCACTTACAAAACCGGCAGAGATTAATCTCGACTTCGACAAAGCACTAACATGGCTCAGGAATGGGGCACAGCCCACCGACACGGTGAGATCACTGCTTTCCTTCAAAGGAGTAATGTACAAAAACCACCTGCTTAAAGGGGTGGCAAAAAAGGCATTGACCGAACTTGAAGCCGAAGCAAAATTCAACAAATGGCTTGAAGAAAAAACAGCCAAAATCCAGCAGGCCGGAAAAGAAAACGATCTTCAGAAAAGAGAAGAATTGAAAAAAGCCCTCGCAGTGGAAAAAGAAATTAATGAAAAACGGGCGGCTGAAATTTCAAAACGCCGGCAAGCAGAGATGGCAAAACTGGAGTCTGCAGCCAAAGCAGCAGCAGCAGAAGCTAAAGCAGCCATTGATGGCGTAGAAGAGACAGAGGAAGAAGAAATAGTCGTGGAAACAGAAGAAATTCAGGCTGAAGTTACGGAAAACAAAGAAAAAACAACAGAAAATCAACCTGTTGAAGAAACTCCGGCAGAAGAGACCTCTACAAAAGAGACTCCGGCAGAATAAATTTCTACTGAATTCATTCCTTACAAAAAAAATCAACGGGCTGCAATTTGCGGCCCGTATTTTTTAACCGGCTACTTCCTCCCATTTTTGCTATTTTTGTTGTTCAACAGCATTACCATGAATAAATCAGAAGCCATACTCATCGGGAAGTTCGGAAAAACGACCGGAAATGAAGGCGATTTAACAGTCCATATCCGAAAAACTGCACCTCCATTTAATGAGAAAATCAACTTTGTTCACGTCGATCTCGATTCGGGTGAACTTGTTCCCTACCCGGTAATCAACCTTTCGGGGACCACTGGTACAGTGAGGATAAAACTAGAATATTGCGAATCGGTAGAAGCCGCACATCAATTAACCGGAAAGGAACTTTTTCTGGAAAAAAATGAATTAACAGATACCGCAATAGAAGCAACCGACGTTTTTCAAATGATAGGCTGGCGGATTATTGAAGAAAAAGCAGGAATAATCGGTACTATTTTGGATATTATTGAAACTCCGGGACAGGATTTATTGCTGGTTGCCGGCGCAAAAGGGGATATTTTTATTCCTGTGCATCCAGACCTTGTTGCCGACTTTGATGAGGAGTCAAAAACCCTTACAATGATACTGCCCACAGGGCTTGCTGACATCAATAACTAACTATAGTGCAGGAATTTATATTTCAGCAGTTTGGAATTAACCACAGCAGAAGCAGTATGAAAGTGGGCACTGATGCCGTGTTACTGGGGGCTTTCGCTGATACGTCAGGTGCCTCCCAAATCCTGGAAATCGGAACGGGCTGCGGGATTATTTCTTTAATGCTGGCACAACGATCTAATGCACAAATCACAGCAATCGACATCCATTACGAAAGTTTCGCTGAAGCCAGCGAAAACTTTGCTGCATCAAAATGGAGCAAAAGGCTTAAAGCTGTGCATGGAGATATCCGGGATCTGGCCGGATCGTACAACCTGATTGTCAGTAACCCTCCTTACTTTGCCAGATCGCTAAAAAGCCAGAATGAGAAGCGCAACTTTGCACGCCACAACGATAACCTTACCCCAAAAATACTTGCTGACGTTGTACAAAGACTACTTTTACCCCAAGGAATCTTTGTATGTGTTATTCCACATGATCAGTGTAATGATTTTCGCACCCTATTTATGCAAAAAGAGCTATACCTCAGGGAAATGATTACCATCCGGCCTAAAGCCGGAAAAGAACCCAACAGATCGGTGCTTACCATAGGTTTTGACAAGCCGGATCGTATCTGCCACAGGGAATTTATCATAAGAAATAATGAGAGCCAGTACACAGAGGAGTACAAGTCACTTACTGCCGGCTTTCACCCTGATTGCGTAAAATAAAAGAAAGGATAAACCAGATCAACGGATTATTTAACAATGATTTTATTTGATAAAATTTGATTATCAGCATATAAATAGAACATATACGATCCCGGCCTAAGGTTTAAATCGTGGAGGTTGAAGGTCAGTTCATGAAGGCCGGAAGAGACATTTCCCTCCAGTAACAATCCTACCTCCCTGCCAGAGACATCCGCAACAACCAATTTTATATCCTGCCGCTGTGGTAAATAAAATTCAACATGCAAATGATCGGAAACAGGATTTGGAAAGAGTGCTAAATTAAGATAATCACCGGACGTGCGTGTTGTAATACCACTATGTAAACCGGGAGAGGTAAGGCGTGTATCTGTAAAAACATAATACGCACCACGGTCAATCGAAAGAGCCTCCTCTGTATTTTCCACATATAAAGAATCACCTGAAATATAATCATACCACCACCCTGTATCGTGAAAGGGTAAAACAGTACTTATTGCATTCAGCCCAAAATTACCCGCAATAATCACATTTAAGTCCGGATGATTCACCCGAATTGTGCGAATATTGCCAGTAAGGTTCACACTGTAATCGATTTGATTAAACACCTGTTTATACTCCATTTTCAGATGGATTAAAGCGGCATAGATATCATAGAGAAATTTTCGGCGGTAGTCCTGATAATAATCCCATCGACTGGGTTTTACGCCGGTGCGGCCATTAAAATCAATCGAATAATCATATCCTCTTTCGCCAAACATCCAGATCATTTTTGGACCGGCGATTGGAATAAATAAGGCAGCTGCCAATTCCATCCGACGCAGGGCTAATGTCGTATCCCGAAGGTTATAACCCGAAGAAGAGGTATTCGCATAATGGATATTCTCGTACATCAGGCGCTGCTCATCGTGACTTTCCATATAACCCACCAGATGGGGGTTCACCCAACCACGGGCTTTGAAATCGATCCATGAAAAATTTGATGAAGCATTGATAAAACCTTTAGCCGCTTCACTGTAGGCATAATTCATATTTCCCCAAAGCAACATCTGGCGCATTGACAGGGCATTTTCCTCTGTATTGGAGGCGAAATGCTCCAAAATAATATACGCATCCTCAGCTATTTCATGAATAAATGACTCATAGTCGTTCCAGATAGCAATGCGCGATGCGTCGTACTGTCCCCAGAAACCCACGTCATCACCGGAGAAGGTTTGCGTAAATCCTTTCGACAAGTCGAAACGGAAACCATCCACATGGTATTCATCCAACCAGTGCTGCAGCACCCGCTTTGTAAAGGCTTTGGTTTGGGGACTTTCATGGTTCATATCGTATCCGACATTATAAGGATGCATAGGATACTGATTAAACCAAGGATTATCGGAGGAAGGCACACGGGCCTCTTCGTCCCAGTATAGCCTCACCAATGGCGACTGTCCAAACTGATGATTGAGAACCATATCAATAATTACCGCAATACCGTTTTGATGGCAGAGGTCAATCAGCTCTTTCAGTTTATTTTTTGTACCATAAAATTTATCGGGGGCAAAATAAAAAGAAGGGTTATATCCCCAGCTAAGATTTCCTTCAAACTCATTCACTGGCATCAATTCAATGGCATTCACCCCCAGACCAAGGAGGTAATCAAAATTATCTATTACTCCCTGAATATTACGCTCTTCAGTAAAATCCCGGATCAACAATTCATAAATCATAAGATCCTTGAGTTCGGGGCGGACAAACTCATTTATAATCCATTGATAGTCATCTTGTTGCGTCTGAAGCACACTCACGATATGTTCGGTATATCCTGAAGGATAAGGTTTAAGGTCAGGAAACGTTTCATTCGAAATATAAGCATCGTTCCAAGGGTCAAGCACCATTTCAGTGTAAGGATCAGCAATCCGTACTTCCCCATTAACATCGTATTGATACCCATACTGCGTGTTAGGATCAAGGTTTTCGAGTAAAATCCAGAAACGCTCCTCATCGGTACTTTTATACATATAAGATTCAGGATTGATATTCCATTGATTAAAATCGCCCGGGACGAAGGCGAAATCCTTTCCCGGAGCATACAGGACCAGGCCGGCCGTAGTACTATCAATAATCGTAACCCCATCGTTCAGGGAAAAAGGAGGTTCAGCCACTTCAGGCAAGGGAATAGCGGTCATCTTAACCGAATCATAGGCACTTTCCTTTTCATTTGAAGCTTTAACAATGATCATCTTTTCATCCCAGGGATCAGCCACATCATCCACGTCGATCAAAATTGAAATGGGTGATTCATCAGACTCGTAAATCTTTTGCTGGTCGAGAAAGACTTCCAGCAAATCGGCTCCTGGGCTTGCAGCTTCAACCAACAACTGTTGATTCAGGAGAACAATCACCTCCTCCTGACCAGGAGTAGTAATAAGCACAGAAAGCTCATCTGAAAATACGTTAAT
Source organism: Bacteroidia bacterium (assembly GCA_009930445.1). Lineage (GTDB taxonomy): Bacteria > Bacteroidota > Bacteroidia > Bacteroidales > BM520 > BM520. Next base: position 12,835 of record RZYD01000038.1, read on the forward strand.
AAACAAATCAGATGACTGCGGGCTACCCGTAGAAGAGCGAAAGACAAAAGCGAGGCTAACCACTTTTTCACCATCAGCCACCGAATAAAATGTGCGGATATCCGGGGTTATTTCCAGTTTATAATGGGTTGCATCCAAGCGGGTCAACTGAGGCTGTATCGTATTATTTCCCCAGTCGCCAATTACATGTTCCCATTGGGTTCCACCCTCAAGTAGTACACCGGTATGAGTATATAATACACCCGTATAACTTTCCAGAGGCGTACCTTCAGCATTAAAATATATAGTTGCAGGAGCAGTCTCCACAGGAAATTCAGGATCACTCGTAACCTGAGCAAATAAACCGACTGCAAGCATCATACTTAAAAGAAAAAAAATAGAACGGATCATAATGGCAAGATTTAATATCATTTTACAATACGAATATAACACATAAACCTTTAAGCGGTTTGCTAAACGTGCATAAATATCTGACTTTTTTAAAATTTAGAATAATTAAGAAAAATAAACTCAGACATAAATAGATTTCCTCTTTTTGAAAGCCCTACCCCGGTTTCATTCAAAAATAACTCCAGTCGAAACCACTTCATCTAAAGCGCCACACCCGAACGCTTGACAAAAGCTAGCGATGATTTTGTACGAAAACAAAACAAGCCTGGTAATAAACGGAAAGACTCCCCGGTTAATCCGGAGTAGTGGAATCCCTTTCAAAATAAGTCACAATCTTATCAAATTATTGATTTTTAAATATTGAGTCCCCTCCGAAAAGCGATATTTATATTACACGAAGAAAATTGTAAAATGAGTTAAAATTCACCATGGAGAACAATTGGTAGTCAC
>RZYD01000351.1 GCA_009930445.1 Bacteroidia bacterium
TGCCACCTCTTTCGATAGGTCTTGAACTGGGTTTGTATAAACCAAAATTATAGCAGTTACTGCTGTAAAAGGGGAGGGTAATTTCTTTTTATTATTATAAATTCAGTATCTTTCGGGGAGAAAAATAAAATACCTGGTGGGTATAATGCTCTAAATTTATCTACATGAAGAAACAATCTATGACCGAAAAAAGCGCGAAGATTTTTGTTTTAGATACTTCTGTTATTCTTTATAACCATAGTGCAGTTTATAGTTTTGCTGACAATGATATTGTCATTCCCATAACAGTGCTTGAAGAGTTGGATCATTTCAAGAAGGGGAGTGATATGAAGAATTTTGAAGCCAGAGAGTTTATCCGAATCATTGACCGATTGTCGGGGGAATATCCGCTCACCGACTGGATTCCGCTCGATCGCGATGGCGCCGGAAGAATCATGGTCGTTACCGATCAGGCAGGCTCACTTGATGCCCAGGAGGCCTTTGGCGTTTATACGGCCGATAATCGCATTTTGAATGCTGCCATTACGGTGCAGTTTAGTAACCCGGGCCGTAAAGTAGTAATGGTTACCAAAGATATTAACCTGCGAATTAAAGCAAAAGCCATTGGCCTGGCCGCAGAAGATTTTGAAACGGGTAAAGTGAAGGATATTGATGCCTTGTACAACGGAAAAACACTCCTCGAGAATGTGGAAGAAGAGATTATCGACCGGGTATACAATGAAGGTTTTTGTTTGCTTGAAGATGTGGGGATTGAAGATCCGGTGCCCAATCATTATTTTATTTTAAAAAATCACCGGAATTCTGCCCTGGCCTATTACAATCCTATAACCCAACATTTGGAGAAAATCGTTAAACGGCCGGTGCAACGTATTACACCCCGTAATGCAGAGCAAGTTTTTGCACTTCATGCAATTATGAATCCGGAAGTTAAACTGGTGACGCTGCAAGGTGTTGCCGGAACGGGGAAAACATTGCTGGCACTGGCTGGAGCTATCGAGCAACGTCGTCTCTTTAAACAGGTGTTTCTGGCACGCCCCATTGTGCCTCTTAGCAACAAGGATATCGGATACCTCCCCGGAAATGTGGGAGAGAAACTTGAACCTTATATGGAACCGTTGTACGACAACCTGAAGTTTATCCGCAATCAGTACGATGAGCATGATAAAGAATACCATAATCTGGGGCAGCTGCTGGAAAAGGAAAAACTGGTAATCTCTCCGCTGGCCTATATCCGGGGACGCAGTTTATCCAACATCATTTTTATCGTCGATGAAGCGCAAAATCTTACCCCCCATGAGGTGAAAACCATTATTACGCGTGCTGGAGAGGGAACAAAAATTATTTTTACCGGCGATATCCGACAAATTGATACACCTTATCTGGATTCCCGAAGTAACGGCCTTTCCTATCTGATTGATAAAATTAGCCACCATGCCATTTATGCCCATGTGCTGCTCGAAAAGGGAGAACGTTCTGAATTGGCTAACCTGGCAAATGAATTGTTATAAAGGTTATTCGTTGTAAATCACATGCAGTAAAACTTCCCCTACTACTTGTAAGGGTGCCCGGTCGATGGCCTCCAGATTATCATTGATGGTGTGCCAGTGCTCAAAAAAAGCATTATTTTTTGAATCCGGATCCTGATGGATGATATCGATCATCGGGATGTTGGCATATTTGTTAACGTACAAATGATCGTCGTTAACATACGTGCCTTGTTGTTGCGGGAAGTAATTCTCATATCCCAGGCTGCGTGCACGGTCATATACTTTTCTGACGATATGTGGAGCGTAATACAACGAAAATCCTTCCATAGGGAAAACAGCATCGGGTGCACCTACCATATCAAGCAAAATTCCGTAGGCGGCCCGATAGTTAAACTGGTGTGGGTTCTTTGCCCAATATTGTGAACCCAGTCCCCAAAATTCACCGGCATCTTCGTTTTGTGTATCTTCCGGAGGCCCGTAATCTTCCAGGTCAAAGAAAATAATATCAATCCCTGTCTCTGGTAATTGGGGTTGAATGATGCGGGCGATTTCCAGCAGTACACCTACACCACTGGCTCCATCGTTTGCCCCGTCAATGGGTGTACGATGAAATTCAGGGTTGGCGTCGTGGTCGGCGTAAGGTCTTGAATCCCAGTGTGCTGCCAGAAGAATGCGTTTTTTTTTCTCCGGTGCATAGCTTCCGATAATGTTAATACCAGAGAGTATTTCATGGTTGTAGGCCCGTGCGCTGAATTCCTGTTCTGTAACGGTCGCACCGAACGATTTTAGCTTTTCTGCCAGATATTTGGCTGTCAGTTGTTGTGCCGCTGAGCCCGGAACCCTTGGCCCGAAAGCTACTTGTTCTGCTACGTAACGATAGGCCGAATCGGCATTAAACTGCGGAACCATAATACGCCCGGTCGTATTTTCCTGCCGGGCGGTTGGCTCCTGTTTCGGATGATTATTCGTACATGATGCAATCAACAGTAAAATGAAGGCTGGAAAAAGAATCTTTTTCATGGTATTCACGCATTATTGAATGCCTTCAGGGGAAAAGTAATTTAAAAAATCCCTGATGGCTCTCCGTATTGTTTTGTGAAAACAAAGGTATTGAATTCTTTCCGACCTTTTACTTCTTTTTCCTGTACATGCAAATTTTCGGGGATATGTTTCAGCGCCCCCGGATAGCCTATTGCAAGTACAGTAAGAGGATGGATGTGGGAAGGGAGCATAAATTTTTCCACTAAAGTACTTTTACTGAATCCGGCCATTTGATGCGTGTATATCCCGAATTGCATCGCCTGCAACGAAAAATAGGCAATCGATTGCCCCGTATCATAGGCATAGGTCGTATTTTCCTGTTGGCCGTTGCTGCTTAATGAACTCCCGCAGGCCACCATAAGGATGGGCGCTGATTT
>RZYD01000039.1 GCA_009930445.1 Bacteroidia bacterium
GTGAAATGGGTTTCTGAAAGCGATAAACCACGTTCTGCTTCCAGTGAAAAGGCTATGTACGAAGTAAAACCTTCGGGAGTGGTTGCGTCTACCATTACTTCAAAAACCAATTCAACCGATTCACCAGCCTCCAGCTGCTCTATTTCCAGGGTCGGATGGGTGCATTGAACGTATATATCCCGGGGATTTACTGTGGCCTGCAGGTTGTTAATCACTGTATTTCCCGTATTTATTAGGGTATAGCGCAGGATTGCATTCTCGCCTGGATCAATCCGGCCATTGGGGTCTGCATTTACTTCAAGGGCTTCAAATTTAGTAATTACTGGTTTGGCCCATCCAATGGGCATAATAAAACTGCTGTTCCACCCTTTGGCCTGGGCAGTGGTTACGTTTACTACTATGGCACCTGAAGTAATCTCTGGCGATATTTCAGCAGAGGCGGCGTGTGCCAAGGTGATGGTTTCACCAGGAGCCAGCATGCCCGTTGAACTATTGTTTCCGGTAAATTCAATGCCTTCAGCCGCTGTCGACAGCGTAAAAGTGGCATCACTAACCGGCTGGTCGCCAGTGTTCATAAAGGTAAGGGTAAAATCAACGTTTTCACCGTATTCTCCCAGCCCATTTCCATTCCCATCGCTGTCATCAATTTCGGCCTGCGTACATATTATAACCGGTGTATTTTCAGTGACCTCCAAGGTGTGGATGGCTCTAAGACGATTATGTGCAATAATGGAAAAATCATAAACACTACCGTTGACTGCTGCTGTTGGAAGCTGGATTGTAGCACTCCCTGTTTCATCCGTAAAACACCGGTATATCAATTCTCCTTCCTGCAAAACAGCAATCCGGGCATTGGGCGCATTGCTCCCAAATGATATTTCTGTCGTTCCGGCAATAATTGTCCCCGGTAAAGTAAACAGAATGGGTTCAGGAGTTCCGGTGAGAATATCCAGTGAAGGATCACCAAAAAGATTGAGTTCATAAGCTGTCCATCGGAAATACTCATCGGCGAGCCACGAGGTTTCGGCTTCTTTGGAAAAAGCATTGGCCCAGCCGATTTCTGTAATATTTTCACCAAAAAGTGCATGAAAAAAATAGCGATTGTAAAACTGCGACGATGCATTGGTGTTGGCTGGCATATACCACCCGTAACGGGAGTTCGCAATAGCGGCAACCTCTGCAGTCTCCATGCTCGTGATTAGTTCAGCAAAACAATCACCACTGTACCCTCCACCGGTCCCCCGGTTATCAAACGAACCATTATAGCATCCCTGTGAGTAGCCGATCACATATCCTCTTGCTATTCCATCGTTTCGGAAAAGTGCAGTAGTCAGCGCCTGGTTGTCCATCTTCATGTTGTAGTTTACATTGGAATGGCCTAAATGGCTGATCAGATTGAGGCCATTGGTGTTAAAATGATCACGGATTGATTTTGGATTCCAGGTGCCATCACGGTCGTATAAGGTAGAAACCTCCATATTATCTGTGATCCCAGCGGTTGTAAATCCATGATTTGAAGTACCAGACCAAATTTCATCCATATAGGTACCCCCCCAGGTTAACGGGTTGTTGTTCAGGTTTTCCCCAACGAGAAGCACTTTATTTCCATCGCTTATCACGGGTTCGTTCTGGTACATAATATTTTTATGTACTACATGGGCAATATCCTGGGGTGAATCGACGCAAAACCGGCCAATGGCCACTTCTGCATATAAATCTCCTTCTCCCACCTGGCCCCAGATGCCATTACCATTCTCATCCCAGTTCCCGTCAAGGTTTGCGTAGTACATATCGGCAGGAATATCATAGTCGTCGAGCGCCTTTAGTCCGCGATGCGGAATATTATTCACCGAGAGATTGGCAGGGTCGGCATCTCCCACAAGAAGCACGTACTCGATACCGTAGTTTTCGTAATAGTCGCGGATACAGTTACGTATTTGCTCCTGATTGTCAAGCCCTTCGTATTGTGAATAAATCTCTTCCGTTGCTTTACTTTCAACAAAAAAACCGACTGACGTTTTAAAGCCAATAAAATCGCTAAGCAACGCCAGGTATTCTTCTGAGCCAATAATCAACAGATCGGCGATGGTGCCTTTAGCAGGTATTTTATAGGTATAGGTGGAAAGCATCGAAGGGTCTTCGATCAGTTTTTTGAGCCGTTTTTGAACGGAAACAGTATTTCGGGCAGGGCATACCGGGCTCTTCGGTTCGGTGGTAGTATACGACAAGGTGATCGATGAAATGTAGCGGATTTGTTTTTTTGCCGGGAAAAATTCTACCGGACAGGCCGAAAAGGTAACAATCCCATGACCAGATAAAAAATGGGTTCCATGATTGTGCACCGGGCTTTCCGGCCATTGACTTTCGCTGGTATATATTTCGCTGTTAAGCGCTGGATAAGAATTTTCAGGGTTGGGGGTTGAAATTGGAATGGGTTGCTGTGCAGGGCGCAGTATTCCTTGTGTTTCTTCTTTATAATATTGAATATCAATGATTTCAAAATTATTGATGGTGGAATTCTGTGGCAACAAAATCCGCTGTTCTTTCCTGGGGAGCTCAGGATCGCCGGGGCTTCCTCCATTCAAACAATCCGGATAACTTACGGTGATATAATCGCCTTGTTGCGAAACCGTGGGCTTATTAAAGTGAAAAGTCAACGTTTGACTCATGGCAAAAAAGCCCGTGCAAAGCATCAGGACGAGTGTGGCAAATACATGTTTTTTCATGGAATCGAATTAAAAAGTATTTTTTTTCTGGTCATTAAGACACTGTTTTGGAAATAAATGTTCCTTGCGTCGCAAAAGTAATTATTTTTGTCAGCCTTCCAAATACGCTATTCTTCAAAATATTGCGCGTAGAAGGTTATAAACATAGGGATGTTAATTATTTTTTAGTAATTCTTTGTTATTTAATCATAAACCCCTAATTTTGCACCCCTGATTTAGACAAACAAAAGAATTGTAACATAAAGCGTAAAACAATGCGAGAAGGAATTCACCCCAAAGACTACCGCTTAGTGGTTTTTAAAGATATGTCGAATGAGTATTCATTCGTATGCCGCTCAACTGTGCAGACTAAAGAGACAATTACCTGGGAAGACGGGAAGGAATATCCTTTAGTGAAACTGGAGATTTCTCATACTTCTCACCCTTTCTTTACCGGTAAGATGAAACTTGTGGATACCGCAGGTCGTGTGGATAAATTTATGAACAAATATAAAAAGCATTACAGCGACCGCACTGAATAGTGCGTTCTCCGATCGTTATGATTTAAAAGGCTGTCTTATTTTTAATAAGGTGGCCTTTTGTTTTTGCTCGCCGCGTACTTCTGGCCTTTTCCCTCTGGCTTTTTATATTTTTGTATTTTTACGGCAAAGAATAACACTATGAACCTAATCCTTTTTGATGATCATCGTGTAGATGATTTATTGCCGCTCACTTTCTACCGACCAGCGGCTATGCTCCTTACCGGGATTCTTACTACCGCCCGCCGCTGGGAAATTCTTACTGGATTACAGGCAAAGTATAGCACCCGTGCCTATCTTCAACCTAAATATCCTTTCCAATCCTCCGACGATAACTTATTGATTAACGGTCGGTTAGTTGCCAATGAAGCCATGGTAAGTCGAATTAATCACCTGGCTCCCGGAGAGGCTCTGCGTACCCATGAAACCCTTTTGGCTGCAAGGACAACCGCTGTCGTTGGTGCTATTAACGATCTGTTGACCGAACAAATGGAAAAAGCTACGGAGATTTCTGATGAAAGCACTACGCTGATCCAAAATCCCTGGGATCTCTTTACCGGTAACGATAAGGCCATAGCGTTTGATTTTAATATGCTGACAAAAGGAAGAAAAAGCTATCCAATCAGCACAACCAATACGGTGATTGGCCCGTATCCTGTGTTCCTTGAAAAAGGGGTAAAAATGGAGTGCGCCATACTGAATACCTTTAACGGTCCGGTGTATCTTGCCGAAAATTCTGAAGTTATGGAAGGTTCCGTAATCCGTGGCCCTTTTGCACTGGGTGAAGGTTCGGTGGTTAAAATGTTGGCAAAAATTTATGGCCCGGTCAATACTGGCCCGTATTGCAAAATCGGCGGTGAAATAAATAATTGCGTCTTCTTGGGCTATTGTAATAAAGCGCACGACGGTTTTTTGGGCCAGGCGGTGATCGGTGAATGGTGTAATTTGGGTGCCGATACGAATAATTCGAACCTCAAAAATACTTATGAACCCGTAAAAATGTGGAGTTATACCCAACAGCGATTTGTAAAAACCGGGCTCCGGTTTTGTGGCCTGATTATGGGCGATCATTCCAAATGCGGAATTAATACTATGTTTAATACCGGAACGGTTGTGGGCGTAAACTGTAATGTCTTTGGTGCCGGGTACCAGCGAAATCTGATCCCGTCCTTCTCCTGGGGAGGAGGTCACCATCCTTTTTCGCATTTTAACCTCGAAAAATCATTTATCGTTGCAGACACCGTATTTAAACGCCGTAACTTGCTTTTCTCGGAAACCGATAAAAGTATCATGAATGCAATATATTTATGGTGTAAAGAAAAAGCAAATTACTAGCTTTGGCATGTATTTTGACAAACCCGGCTTCGGGTTTCGGAATTAACGAATTGACAGACTTTTTATGAAAAATAACGACCTAGATTTTTATCAGTTTTTATCTGAAGAAAATAATGAAGAAAAAGACCAGGAAGTAATTCCTTTACTTACCTTGGAAGATGAAGAGAGTACCCCGCTGGAAAATGTTCCCGACGAACTCCCCATTCTGCCCTTACGGAATACTGTGCTTTTCCCGGGTGTGGTGATTCCGATTACCGTAGGCCGCGATAAATCAATCAAACTGATTAAAGAGGCCAATGAGTCTCGCGATCGCCATATTGGTGTAGTGGCCCAGAAAGATCTCAATATCGAAAATCCTACTTTTTCTGACCTCAACAGAATTGGTACTGTAGCCCGAATACTGAAGATTTTGACCATGCCTGACGGCAGTCAGACTGCAATAATTCAGGGACGTACGCGCATGATGCTCAGGGATGTAATCAGAGAAGAACCCTATATTTCTGCACATGTGGTGCCTTTCGGCCCGGCCAAGGAATCTTCTCAAAATGATAGCTTTGTGGCTACGATCTCTATGATAAAAGATATGGCCATTCAAGTGATTCAAAAGGCACCTAATGTGCCCAATGAAACCGCTTTTGCAATAAAAAATATCGACAGCCCTTCGTTTATCGTAAATTTTATTGCCTCAAACCTTGATATTCCGGTTCAGAAAAAACAAGAACTCCTCGAAGTTATGGACCTGGGTGAAAGGGCTGAAGCCGTTATGGGATTGCTTAGCAAAGAACTTCAAGCGCTGGAAATTAAAAATCAAATCCAAAACAAGGTTAAAACTGATCTTGATAAACAACAACGCGATTTTATTCTCAATCAACAATTGCGCACCATCCAGGAAGAGCTGGGCGAACTGCCATCCTTGCAGGATGTGGAGGAATTACGTGAAAAAGCCAAACAAAAAAAATGGTCAAAGGAGGTGAAAGATGTATTTGAAAAAGAATTGCGAAAGCTGCAGCGAATGAATGCGGCAGCTGTGGAATATTCAATTCAGAAAAATTACCTCGACGTACTTGTAGAACTCCCCTGGAATGAATTTACCTCTGAGGATTTTCAACTCGATGAAGCCCAGCGCATACTCGATGACGACCATTATGGCCTGGATAAAGTAAAAGAACGGATTATCGAATACCTTGCAGTGCTTAAGGTGAAAGGCGACATGAAATCTCCTATCCTCTGTCTGGTTGGCCCTCCCGGTGTTGGCAAAACTTCCCTCGGAAAATCTATTGCCAGAGCTATTGGCCGTAAGTATGTCAGAATGTCATTAGGGGGATTGCGTGATGAAGCCGAAATCCGTGGACACCGCAAAACTTATATTGGCGCTATGCCAGGCCGGATTGTGCAAAGCCTGAGGAAGGTAAAAGCCTCTAATCCAGTGTTTGTACTCGACGAAGTAGATAAAATTTCTGGTGCTACGCTTAATGGTGACCCCTCAGCCGCACTTCTCGAAGTACTCGACCCCGAACAAAATTACTCCTTTCATGATAATTTCCTGGAAGTAGAATACGACTTGTCGAAAATTATGTTCGTAGCTACTGCCAACAGCCTGGCCAATATTCATCCCGCTTTACGCGATCGTATGGAAATTATTGATATCTCGGGTTATCTTATGGAGGAAAAAATTGAAATTGCCCGTCGTCATCTCATTCCCAAACAATTTTCCGAACATGGCATTACCCGAAAAGATTTATCGTTTTCGCGTGCTGTGCTTGAAAAAATAATTCAGGATTATACTCGTGAATCAGGCGTAAGGCTCCTCGATAAACAGATTGCAAATGTGATTCGTAACCGTGTTAAGTTTTTGGCCTTTGGAAAGGAATATAATAAGCGCCTGAACATAAAAGACCTGGATGAAATTCTAGGAAAACCAAGGTTTCAAAGGGAAAAGTCGTTAAAGAAAAATGTTGTTGGCGTGGTTACCGGGTTGGCATGGACTTCCGCAGGAGGTGAAATCCTCTTCGTCGAATCCAGCCTTTCGAAAGGGAAAGGTGAACTGACCATGACAGGAAACCTGGGTGAGGTAATGCGCGAATCGGCAACACTGGCCTATCAATACCTGAAAGCACATGTAAAAGAGCTAGGAATAGAGGAAAATCAACTCAATGAATATAATGTGCATATTCACGTCCCGGAAGGCGCGACACCCAAAGATGGCCCTTCGGCAGGCCTTGCTATGTTTACTGCCTTGGCCTCCGCGTTTACCAGAAAGCCAGTGAAAAGCCATGTCGCCATGACCGGGGAAATTACACTCCGTGGACATGTGTTGCCCGTGGGGGGTATTAAAGAAAAGATTCTTGCAGCAAAACGCGCCGATATCACCGATATCATCCTTTCGGAAAACAATAAAAAAGATATCGGGGAAATTACTAAAGCCTACATCGAAGGCCTGAATTTTCATTATATCAATAAAATGATTGAACTAATGGAACTCGCGTTCTAGCTTTTTCTTCTCCTTCATTTTTTTCGCCGGATTTATCTTATATTTGGCGTCACATTCCAAATTGTTGGCTATGAAATTTAAGTTATTTGTTTATTTGGGCTTTTTGATTCTCGCTACGTTGCCTGTTGCTGTATTCGCCCAGTCCGGATCGCAGCAGCCCGAATTATTCGAAAATGCAGAGCTTCAGGAAGATCTGAACTATTTTACCGCAGTTTTTCGCTCAATTCATCCCAAACCTTATTGGTATCTGCCCACTGAAGAGTTTGATACAACTCTGATACAATTCCGTACGGAATTACCGGATACGGCTTCTGTTACCGAATTTTACAGTAGTCTTTTGCCTTTTATTAACAAAATAGGCGATGAAAATACCCGCGTGTACTTCCCCGCATTTGTATTAGCCGATTATATCCAAAAAGAGGGTGCTTTTTTCCCTTTTTTAATCCAGATAATTGATAATGAAATATTTATAACGGAAAATCTCTTGCCTGGTAATACTATTCCACAGGGAGCAAAAATTTCTGCTATCAATGGAATTGGCGCAACACGAATACTGAAAAAAATGCAACAGATGATTCCGGATCAAAAAGAAACATTACAGCAATCGGAAATTATTGAAAATTTTTCTCTTCTGCTTTGGACGGCTTTTCAGTTCGATGCCCCGTATGAATTAAGCATCCGACTGCCGCAGGAAGGGATAATTCATACCTATAATGTAGATGGGGTTCCGGCTGAAAAACTGGGAATAACTTCAGGGAATGAAAATAAAACGCTAACCAATGACTTTGGTTTTTCGGTGGATCAGAATCGAAATTTTGCCACTGTACGAATTACCAGTTATTCCTCACATCCGGAGTTGAAGAAATTTTTGAGTGATGCGTTTTCACAGATAAAAAAATCCGGTGTAGATCACGTGATTTTGGATATCCGCAACCTGAAATCCGACGATTTTGCTTTCCCAGATGCTGTGCTTCAGTATGTTACAACTACCCCGTATCGCCACTATGCAGCGATTGAAGCCAAATCAAGCCCTATGACCAAATCTTTTTATAGAAACAACTATGCGCAGCAAAAAAAACACGACCTTAAGTTTGTCCGCGACAAAAAGACCGTAAGAAAAGCTTATCGAATGGTGTTGAAAGGAATTGATTATGCCAGTGTTTATTATGCCCCTGAGGTGAAAAAACCATTTAAGGGCGGGCAGGAATTCCCGGGCGAGTTTTATCTTCTGGTAAACGAAGGAACCAAAAATAGCGCAACTGTTTTGGCCGCCATTGTGCAGGATCATAAACTTGGACTGGTTATTGGCAAGGAAACGGGTTCGCGGGCCAGCCGGTTCAGGGAACTCTATCATTTTTCGCTTCCTAATACCGGCATTGAATGCACGGTGCCGCACCGCTACTATCTGCGCCCATCTTCCTTCGATAGCGGGTTTGGGGTATTACCTGACTATACCGTAGATCCCGACCCGACGGATATAGCACAAGGAAAAGACTCCATGATCGAGTTTGCCGCTGGATTATTTAAAAAACGCGAGGGTTTCAGGGAAAAAAGAGCAGCCTATGAAAAACGGATAAATAAAAAATAAGACAAAAGAGGGGATACCCTCTTTTTTTGTTAATCGGTAAGTCATAATTTCCGTTTCATATTATTTCGCCCTTCATCCCCTGTTGAAGTTATTCCGAACCGAGGGTCGTTAATGATCCTAGTCTTTACTATTCTCTCTTTTCCTGTCTATTGCCAAACTTTTAACAACGATTCCAGATAAACCATTTTTCTGTTCTCTTGTTTTAATTATGTTTTTGGCCTTATTGCCCTTCAACTTATAACTTTACTACGATGAACTATCACTTGACAAAAACGATCCATACTACATCAATGGCTTTGGTAAAAGAGAAAGTACAAGCTCTGTTAGCAGAGCATGGTTTTGGTATTGTTACAACACTTGATATCAGTGAAAAAATTAACAGTAAACTGAATATTGCCTATCGGCCTTATCTGGTACTCGGTGTGTGTAATCCGCAATTTGCCTTTCAAGCCCTTGAAATTGAACCGTATATGGGTGCTTTGCTGCCCTGTACTCTTGTGCTTCAGGAAAACATAAATAACTCAGTAACGGTTTCTTTTTTGAATCCTGATTTGTTTGCAACTATTACCGGAAATGTAAGCTTATCTCTGCTTACCCATGAGGTATTCCTAATCATGCAGACGGTACTCAATGCCCTTTAAACTGAATTCACCGATTTAATGGATCGGTGCTTGCAGCCAAATGCATTGATTTGCCTATTTTTGCCCGGATGAAAAACAACCGGATTGTTATGGCTCCTCTGCGTGGGTTTACTGAGCGCCCTTTTAGGGAGGCTTTTGCCCGTTGTTTTTCCGGAGTCGATGCTGTAGTTAGCCCGTTTATTCCGCTGGTGCCTGTCGATTTTGTCAACCCGTCGCGTCTGGCCGACCTGTTACCCATGGGCGAAGCCATTCCCTTAATTCCTCAGGTAATTGGTAATGATCCCGGACAAATTATCCAAATGGCCGGCGTGTTGCAAGCATTTGGTTATCGTGAAATAAACTGGAACATTGGCTGTCCAATGAAGAAAATTACCCGTAAACAGCGCGGGTCGGCTCTGCTTCATGACCCAAAGCGTATCGATTCCATTTTAGAGGAAGTATTTCAGCATATCGATATTGGATTCTCGGTAAAAACAAGGCTTGGATTTAACGAAAAAGACGAATTTGAAGAATTAATCCCCGTGTTTAACCGGTTTCCCTTAAGGTCATTAACCATTCATACCCGCACCGGAGCTCAGATGTACGAAGGTTCAGCTGATCCCGTATTTCTTATTCCCTATCTTCCTCAGTTGAAGGTAAACGAAATTATTTATAATGGGGATTTGTTTTCGATTGAAGCGGTGGAATTTGTAAAAAAAATAATGCCAGGCCTCTCATCCTGGATGATCGGACGCGGATTAATTGCCAACCCTTTTTTGGGAGAAGGATTGAAGGCGGGCGAAATGCGTTGGAACCGACCCCGATTTCTGCATTTTCATGATATCTTGTTTGATGCGGTCGGAAAAGCCTCCACCACACATACAATCCACCTGAACCGGATGAAAGGCTACTGGACGCTTTTTTCGAAAGTCTATACGTACGGTGAATCCCTGAAAGACGAAATCCTTCACGCACGCAGTGCTGCCGTACTAATGGAAAAAGCACATCAAATCATTAATAATGAATCGGTGTCATGCTGCTGATCATTTGCCGGTTCTTTTTTGCTTTTCGTATCTTTACAATCCAAATTTCTGTATAATGACTTTCGAAGATTATCTAAAATATCATATCGCAGTACTTGATGGAGCTACCGGGACGCAATTGCAAAAATTTAACCTTACTGAAGCAGATTTCCGTGGTGTGGAATTCAGTTCTCATCCGGTCAGTGTTATGGGTTGTAACGACCTGTTGTGCCTAACCAAACCTGAAGTGGTTGCTCGGGTGCACCGCGATTACCTTCTCGCCGGGGCAAATCTTATCGAAACCAACACCTTCAATGCCAACCGGATTTCCATGGAAGATTATCAACTGGAAAACGATTGTTACCGGATCAATAGGGCCGCTGCAGAAATTGCCGTAGCCGAAGCAAAATTATTTAAAACCAATAATACTACCTGTCATGTCTGGGTTGTCGGATCAATGGGACCTACAAACCGTTCGGCAAGTATTTCACCGGAAATTGAAAATCCCGGCGCACGGAATATCACCTTTGATCATTTGACAGCCGCCTATAGCGAGCAGGCAGAAGGCCTGATGGACGGTGGTGTGGATGTGTTGCTTGTTGAAACCGTATTTGATACCCTGAATTGTAAGGCAGCTCTTTTTGCCATTGCGTCATTATTCGAACAACGCAGGAAGCGAATTCCTGTGATGGTCTCCGTTACCCTCTCTGATGCTTCCGGCCGAACGTTGTCGGGCCAGGCGCTCGATGCATTCGTTATTTCTATCCTACACGCAAAACCTATTTCTATTGGGCTGAATTGTTCGCTGGGTCCGGAACAACTCCGGCCTTATGTGGCGCATCTTTCCACCATTAACCCTTGTTATCTGAGTGTGCATCCCAACGCCGGCCTCCCCGACGAACTGGGCAACTATAACCAGTCGGCGGAAACTATGGGGGCGTTTGCCCGGGAATTTGCTGCAAAAGGGTGGATCAATATAATGGGGGGATGTTGCGGTACCGGTCCTGAACACATTCGGGCAATTGCCGCTCAGGTGGCACAATTCGAACCCCGCAAGCGGCCTGAAATTCAAAATGAAACAAAACTTTCCGGCCTTGATCCCTGCGTGATCAACCAACAAAACAACTTTTTGAATATCGGAGAAAGAACCAATGTTTCAGGTTCTCGGAAATTTGCAAACCTTATAACCCATAACAAGTATCCGGAGGCATTGGCTATTGCCCGTAATCAGGTGGAAAATGGTGCACAAGTTATTGATATCTGTATGGATGATGCACTGATTAACGCCCGTGAGGCTATGGTCACTTTTTTAAACCTTATTGCTTCCGATCCCGATGTGGCCCGGGTACCCGTAATGATCGACTCTTCATCGTGGGAGGTTCTCCTGGAAGGTCTGAAATGCTGTCAGGGTAAATGTGTGGTTAATTCCATTAGCCTCAAAGAAGGCGAGAAACCCTTTCTGGAAAAAGCTAACCTGCTAAAAAAAATGGGAGCTGCTATGGTCGTAATGCTCTTTGATGAAAAGGGTCAGGCCGTGGATTTTCAACGCCGAATTGAAATTGCAGAACGCTCCTTTCGACTCCTTACACAAAAATCAGGGGTAAACCCAACGGATATTATTTTTGATCCTAATGTACTCGCTGTAGCTACTGGAATACAGGAACATGACGCCTATGCCCTCGACTTTATCCGCGCTGTTCGTTGGATAAAAGCAAATCTCCCGGGAGTAAAAACAAGTGGTGGTGTAAGTAATCTTTCTTTTGCCTTCCGGGGAAATAATCGCGTCAGGGAGGCAATGCATGCAGTTTTTCTGTACCATGCCATTCAGTCCGGCCTCGATATGGCAATTGTGAATCCGGCAATGCGCCTGATGATAAACGATATCGAACCTGATCTTAAAGAAGCGGTTGAACAAGTGATCTTAACCCTTAATCCGGAGGCTACTCCACGGCTTACCCAGTTGGCTTCCAATGTCGATGCAACACCGCTTCAACAAAAACAATCCCTTCAATGGCGCAGGATGCCCCTGCCGGATCGAATAAAATATGCGGTTTTACACGGATTATCTGATTTTGTTGTGCCTGATATGAATGCAGCATTGAATGTTTATCCGCAGGCATTCACCATTATAGATGAACTCTTGATGAGCGCAATGAGTGAGGTAGGCCGACGATTCAGCGCTGGTGAAATGTTTCTGCCTCAGGTGGTAAAAAGCGCACGGGCCATGCGGTTGATGGTGAACCACATCCGACCGGAAATTGAACGTCAGTCGCTGGCTTCTGAACATCAAAGAAAGGTCGGGAAAATATTGCTCGCTACAGTTAGGGGCGATGTACACGACATTGGAAAAAATATCCTTTCTGTAATCCTTTCTTGTAATCGTTTCGAAATTATTGACCTTGGCGTTATGGTTCCCGCGGAAAAAATTGTACAAAAAGCTATTGAATATGAGGTGGATATGGTTGCCTTGAGCGGGTTAATTACCCCTTCATTGGCTGAAATGATTGAGGTCGCTCGCCGTATGCAGGATGCGGCCCTTTCTGTCCCGCTCATGGTAGGTGGTGCAACAACTTCAGCTTTGCATACTGCGATGAAAATAGCCCCTTCTTATACGGGCCTGGTTGTGCATGCTAAGGATGCCTCCGAAGCAGCAACTCTTGCCTATTCGTTGCTCGTCGAAAAAGATAATCAACAAAGGGTTCAGAAAATTAAAGCGGCACAACATCGGCTCTTGTCTTCCTATCAGCAGCAATTATCTCCCCTGGTTTCACTGGAGGAAGCCCGAAAACAGCGATTTGCTATTTCACCGAACTACCTGCCGATAATTCCTTATACCTTTGATTTGCAATATATTAAAAGAGGTGCTGTGGAATTATTGCCCTGGATCAACTGGCGATTGTTTTTTGCTGCCTGGAAAGTGAAAAGTAATGCCTCCTTAAAGTTGAAAAATGAAGCAGTTGCTTTTATTACTTCCCATTTATCACTTTTTCGGATTGAGGCACTATGTCGGATTTTCCCCGCAGCAGCATCGAATGAAACAATTTTTCTCGCTTCGCCTGATGGCAAGGGTGTACTCGGAAAGCTGGAGTTTCCAAGGCAGCAAAAAATGCCGTTCCGATCGTTGGCCGATTATGTATTGCCGTCTAACGACCCTCGAAAAGATTTTCTCGGTTTGTTTGCTTCCACCGTTCACCTCATGCAACGTATTGATGATGAATATTTGCAGCTAATGGCAGATCTGTTGGCCGACCGGTTAGTTGAGGCCATGGCTGAATACCTGCATTTTGTTTGTCGTACCGAATGGTGGCGGTTTAGCAAGGAAGAGGAGCTGCCTGCTGAATGCCTGAAAGGC
>RZYD01000352.1 GCA_009930445.1 Bacteroidia bacterium
GGAAGTAATCCCTGTTGCTACTTGCTGGTTTCCCGGATAACTTTCAATAATTCGTCGTACCAGATTTTGCCGTATTTCCGGATTAAAGGAACGCGCAGAAACTGATATAAATGCACCTTATTTTTACGTCCAAAGCGTAGAGCATCCTTACAAATGGGCCATTTATGGTAATTAATGGCATCAAATGACTCGTGATGGTCGATGCGAATAGGATAAAGATGACAGCTTATCGGCTTCATAAAAGGCTGCATTTTTTCCTCCCATGCCTTCTCAATAGCACACTTTGCAATCCCTTCTTCGTAAAAAACATAAACACATTCACGACCGTTCACCAGTGGCGTTACAAAATGGCCTTCCACATCGTAATCAAATACTCCAAGAGATTCCACAACTTCAATTCCGGATTCCGACATATAGGGTTTAATGGCATCGATATAATCTTCCAGCATACCAATCTCATCGATTTCCAGCGGAGCCCCCGCATCTCCTTCAACGCAGCAAGCGCCTTTGCATTTCTTTATATCGCACTGAAAACAAACATCACGAATGTCATCACTCAGGTTACAATCTCCTACAATCAACATATCTATTATTTTAATATTCTAAGAAATCCTCTTCCCGGATAATCCACAACAAAAATATAACAACATAAAAAATAAAACGAAAAAAAAAGTCATGAAAAAACAACCACCAATGTGGCTGATATAATAATACCAGGCCTAAAGCTACAATACGAAATACATTCACCGCATTCAGCATTAAAACTGCCCCCAAACCATACATCAGTTTTCCGAAAAAACGGCCTCCGGAAATTACCATCAAACCCAACAGATGAGCCAATTGCTTCAGGCCAAGACAGCCGGATGACAGGATAATTTTCTCGCCGTCAGGAAAAAAAAACGTATGGTCAAGCCATATAAACCGACCGGGAATAAGAGTTTGAAAAACAATGGAGACATGACAACACAGATACCGCGAAATTGCCGGGAAAAGCTGACCGGTCATAAAAGTTTCCAAAGGAAAATAACTCCATACACCAGCCCACTGACGCCAAAAAAAATGGATACACAAAGTAATGATCAGAGCCGCTATTCCCTGACGCATTCCACTTTTACGGATTTGTTTCCCCCAACGAAAAAACCGCCAGCTTGTTGTTTTTGTCATACGCCCTTTCCTTTTAAGGATTAATACCAAAAAAGGAAAGAGGAAACCCTTAAAATAAAAATAAAAAAATAAAACGACTATTTTTCCCGAACAGCCCAAAGGTATTCGGCATCCAGTTGCATCATTTCTTCCAGGGTGAGATAATTGGAGCGGGCTTTCTCACGTAGCGCATCCATCCAGTGTGGGGTATTCAGCATATCCTCTTTTACCTGCGTTATAAAAAGCCATTGTTCATACCATTCAGGATGATTTTTTTTAAAGATATACAACGCATCCTCTGCAATCACTTCATCGGGAGTTTTCCCCTTTTCCTTCGCTTTTTCCAGCATCATTGCTGACCACTTCTCGTCAAAACGAATGGTATTTTCAAAATACTCAGCGCCCCGGGACAATATATACGATTTGCGGTCATTTTCGTAAACCATAAATGCGGCATGCTGTTCGAGAAGGGTTGCAGGAGGTATATGCCTTATTTTTGCTTCTTCAAGAATTTCATTAAACCAACTATCCGTCGATAGGATCTGATTCAACGCATGATAAAACGGTTCCTCCACGCTGGTTGCAAAAAAGGCACCATAGGCCAAATCGGCAAACCCCCACAAATTTTTATATAAAAACCGTTCAGTAACAGTAACCAGAATAATATCAACACTACTTAGCTCTTCCCGCAGATTCACCTCCTCCACCAGCGATTCTCTGCTGTATTGTTCAGGATAAATATGTTTATTATAATACCAAAAATTATGTTGGGCAAAAAAATGAGATTTCGCTTCTGTATTAAAAATATTAAAATAATAACTGTCGCCAACGGCAAGTACAGAAGATTCGGTTTGTGCCGTATCTGTAACGGGTGCATAACGGGGGTATCCCATAACTTCACAGCGAAGTGGTGTTAACAGATTAAGCAGATACCCCAGATCATAATCCGTTTTTTGAGGCTGACTGCTTCTGGTAATGTTTTCAATGGTTACCTCAGGGATATTATGGCCTGAAAACATACGCAGATAAGTTAACAGGGAATCGAGAGCCAGATGCATTCCGTATTCGCTCCAGTGGGTGCCATATTTTGTGTATAAGGGATAGGGATGCTGTCCTTTCTCTTTTTCAAAAAAAGCGTTAAAATCAATATAATGTAAGCCATACTTTTGGCATAAATCGAGCGATACGGAATAATTGGTTGGATTTTCAGAATCCGAAATAAAGCGTGTTGGAAGATATTCAGGGTAAAACCGAACCTTGGATGGCTCAAACAAAAACAAGAGGCAGGTATTATGTTGCCGCATAAGGTACTCCTGCAGTCGACGCATTCTACGAATCTGGCGGTCAAGAATCTGCTCCCCGAGATAATCCTCCCCCAGCATGGCGCGAATATAATCGTATTCGAACAGCATATCCTCTTTTCCTGCCACAACCCCTTCGGCCGATACCGAGCGAAACAAAGACCAATTCAACTGGTTATAAAGCCGCACAAAAAAATCGTGCATGCCAATGTGTTGGTTGATCTGATCGCTAAACCGTGACTGAAAAGAATTGTCAAACCATTCGGGCCAGGAAAAGCCAGAAAGTGCAGGAGATCCGGAATTTACAAAAGCACCATCAAGAGGCCTTACCAGATTTTTTCCGGTTAATTTCCATAATGAAGGAGTAAGCAACACCAACAATAACAGAAGAGCCAAAAAATTACAAATCCTGTTTTTCACAGCAGAGACAAACTAAAAAAACTACTTTTCAGAAAA
>RZYD01000001.1 GCA_009930445.1 Bacteroidia bacterium
GGAATTTATTCTTATCAGGAAAAACAAACCATCGACTTCCGACCCCTTACCCATGCGCGTCTTTTTGGTATTTTCGGTCCGGTTGGAAGTGGAAAATCCACTCTACTGGAAGCCATTATTTTTGCCTTATACGGCCAGACTGACCGAATGAATGTAAAGGGAGATATGATGCATTACAACATGATGAATCTAAAATCAAATGCCCTCCTGATTGATTTTGTCTTCGAAGTAGATAATCATAAATTTCGTTCCAGGGTTACTTCTAAACGGAACAGCAAACGATTTGAAGAGATTAAAACGTATACCCGTTCTGCCTATGAATGGGATCAAAACGAATGGAAGTCGGTTTCCGATGACTATTTGAAAGAAAAAATTGGATTGGATTATGTAAATTTTAAACGGGCTGTGATCATACCCCAAGGGAAATTTCAAGATTTTATCACACTCACATCGAAAAACCGTTCCGACATGATGAAAGAACTTTTTGCTCTGGAACGTTTTGAATTGTCGGAACCAACAAATGCCCTTGACGAAGAGAATAAAACGAACCTTGACATTCTTGAAGGGCAAATCAGACAACTAAATCCTGTAAACGAAGAAGAAATAGAAAAACTCCGTTCGCATATTCTCCAGCTCGAAAAAAATATTAAAGCGTTAGATGAAGATATTAAATATAAAGAACAGTTAAACAATGAATTAAATGAATTACAACAGCAGATTAATCGGATAAAAAAATTGGAAGAAGAACAAACGATTCTTCACGAGAATGAAGCCGATATGCTACAAAAGAAAAAAACGGTCACTCAATATGCGTACTGTGTAAAAGAATTCAAGCATTTACTGGAATCCAAGGAGACATTAAAAGAAAAAAAAGCGCAACTTCTCGTTGCCATGCAGGCGTCAGAAAAGAAAATTATCAAATGGAACAACGAGATGGCCGCGATACAGCTGCCACTGGAAAAGGCTAAAAATACCTATGCAAACCGGGAATTATTCCTTCGCCAAGCCGAAGAGGCAAAATCTCTTCTTTCCATATTAAATTACAAGAATCAATTAAGCCATAATGCTACACGACTGCACAAAGGAAGGGAATTAATTCAGGAAATATCCGGGGAAATTACAAGAATGGAAGCCGATTTGCTGAAAGAAGCGCATAAAAAGCGTATGGCCGGATTGGAAAAACCGGATATTAAAATATTAAACCATGCCAGAGAGTGGTTTAACGAAAAAAGTAAACTCCTAAGGGATAGTGATAAAGTCACACAACAGGTCGAAGCCTGTCAAAAAAGGGAAAATACCCTAAAAGAAGAACAAACAATCGTTACCAGATCGGCCTTGCCGGATTTTAAATTACGCACTGAAAATGACGAGATTAAATCAGCACTACTTCATCTTGAGCACACTATCGACAGCTTGCAACAACAGGTACACAGTAAGAAACTGCAATTAAGGCTCTTTGAATTGGCAAAAGGACTGACTGAAGGCCATCCTTGTCCTCTCTGTGGATCGCTCTCCCACCCTCGTGTTATGCAAACCGCTGAAGTCAGTGATGAAATCAGGGAGCTGGAGGAACGTGTTTCAAATGTGAAACAGCAGCTCGTGCAAGGAAGAAAATTCCTGGAAGAAATGCAACGCCTTCATTCGGAGATTAAAGCGAATGATTCCTTACTTCAAAACGCTGAAAAAGAGTTGTTGGTTTTAAAAACTGCCTTACAGCCTTATCACCAACACGCGCACTATCAAAGCCGGCAAGCAGTTGATAAGGCGTTTGAAAAGTATTATCAGACAGAAGAAATCATTGCGGAAGCTGAAAAAAGAAAAATGATACTGGAGTCTACGCTCGAACACCAGAAAAAAAAACGGGAAAGGTATGAAACAGAAGTTCATTCCATTGAAAAAGAGAATGCAGGTGCGGAATCGGTGATAGAAAATCTAACACATAAAATTGCTGATGCCACGTTCGGGCAATTATCTGGTTTGTCGGCTGAAGCACTGGAAGAATACAAAATTGCACAGGAGAACAATTACGAAAAAGCTGCCATAAAGGTGGAACAATTGCAGCAATCGTATAATAATGCGCAACAAAATGCGAATACCCTGAATGGGATACTGGAAAGCTACCAGGAACAAATGATCAACTATGAAAATGAAATAAAAATAATTTCCGAAACATTTGAAGCATTAGTGAGCAAAAGTGAATTCGCAAATGAAGCGGAAATAATTACTATCCTTGGTATGGAGCCATACATTGAGGGTTTTCAAACAGAAATTATTGAATTTCAGAATAAGCAGTTTTATCTTCAGCAGGAGCTGGAAGCCGGCAAAGTCAAAATCGAGGGAAAAAGATATGAGGAAAAGCTACACCAACAATTGCGCGAAGAGATTCAGGGTTTACAGGAAAAGCATAATGCTTTACACCGCGAAGCCGGGGAAAATAATGCTTTATTAAAACGACAAACCGAAGGATTGAAGCAATTTGAAGTACTAATTCAGCGCTTCGAGAACCTACGTAAACGAAAAGAGAATATTGCGGTCTTGAAACAACTCTTCCGGGGAAGTGGATTTGTGAACCACATCAGTACGGTACATCTGCAACAGTTAGTTGATCGGGCCAATCAACGTTTTTTGAATCTAACACGCATGCAGTTAAAAATTGAGCTCAGTGAAAGTAATAATTTTTTGGTCAGAGATTTTATGAATGGAGGGAATGTGCGCAGCATCAAAACATTGTCGGGGGGGCAAACCTTTCAGGCGGCCTTATCGTTAGCATTGGCGCTTAGTGATAGTGTACATAAACGTCTCACCGGATCGCATCATTTTTTCTTTTTGGATGAAGGATTTGGCTCGCTCGATCACGAAGCGCTGGACATTGTTTTTAAAACCCTCAAAATGTTACAGCAGGAAGACCGGATTGTGGGAATTATCAGTCATGTAGAGGAGATGAAACAAGAAATAGAAATGCATTTGCAAATTATAAATGACCAGCAACGGGGGTCGCAAATCATGCCAGGATGGAGTACTAAGGGAAATGGCAGCAGTTAATAAAACGATAAATCACCTGTTGGATGTTGCCAAACGTAACCTTACATTTGCATCAAAAGAAGTAACACATGAATTTTACGCATCAGGCCTTACTGTGGGGATTAATTGCTGTTGCCATTCCGGTAATTATTCATCTGTTTAATTTTAAACGGTTTAAAAAGACTTACTTCACGAATGTTAAATTAATAAAACAGTTGAGTGAGGAAACGCGGCGTCAATCGAAACTTCGTCATCTGATTATTTTATTGCTTCGGATTCTGGCCATTGTTGCGCTGACAGTTGCCTTTGCTGGCCCCTATATACCTGCCGATAAGCAGCAAACCCACACCGGAAAGAAAAAATTAGTATCCATTTATTTGGATAATTCTTTTAGCATGGAAATGCGGGATGCAGAAAATATTTTACTTGAAAGTGCCAAAAGTCGTATTCCGGATATTCTGAATGCCTATACCTCAGAAGATGCTTTCCGTTTGATTACCAACGACTTCAAGCCTCAGCACCAACACTTATTAACACCTGACGAGCTATTAGGCTATGCCACAGAAGTCACCCTCTCCCCTGTAACCCGAACCCTTTCGACGGTACTCGACCGGCTGCAGGAAGTACCGGATGATGCGAAAGGATTTTTTCAGGAAATTTATGTATTAAGCGATTTACAGCGCGCTGTTACCGATTTTGAGTCGATGGAAAATGATTCCATGATGCATGTACGAATGATCCCATTACAGGCTGAATCGCATGAAAACCTGTTTATCGACAGTTGTTGGTTTATTAATCCGGTGCACATCAGAAACAGCATGTTAACTTTGAAGGCCCGGGTGGTGAATACTTCCGGGAAACGGTATGAAAAAGTGCCGGTAAAAGTAATTGTAGACGAAAAACAGCGGGCAATGGCCAGCATCGATCTCCCCCCCAACGCAAGCGCAATAGCCGAATTTCACTTTATGGCGACCCACCCCGGTAACCGAAAAGCCATAGTTAGCCTGAATGATTATCCGGTATCCTACGACGATACCTACTTTTTTACCTATAGAATTATCGACCGGATTCCGGTTTTGATTGTGAATGGAAATGGGACAAACCATTATTTAACGACACTATTTACCAGCGACAGTACTTTTCTTCTACAAACAACGGAAATCACCCGGCTTACTCCGTCGCTGATTGCTGCTAATGATTTTATTCTCTTAAATGAAGTCGCGAATCCGGGTTCCGGGATTGCCGATGAATTGATTAAACAGAGCCTGACCGGGAAAAGCATTCTGATCATCCCTTCAGTGGAAGAACCGGGTAATGCTACAGCCATTTTCAGTGCGTTGCAGCTGCCTGTTCCCCGCCGATCCGATACCACTCATATCCGGGTGAGCCACGTTGCTGTATATTCCGACTTTTTTAAACAGGTATTTAACCCCGACGAACTAAAAGCCGAAGGGCTTCCTGAAAAAACCGATCTTCCGATGGTATTCCGTCGTTACCCAATACCCAACGTGGCCGGTAGTAACATGGAAGCGCTGCTATCGTTGGCTGGAAATGAACCTTTCCTTATTCGAAAACCCTCCGGAAGCGGATGGATTTATGCTTTTGCTTCTCCACTCCGTGAAAATGCAGGAAATCTCGTGCAACATGCGCTTTTTGTGCCAATCATGTACCGAATGGCTTTTTTAAGTAGCGTGGGAGATCATCCAGGACTGGTAATTGGCCAGGATACACGAACACGTATCAAGAGGGATGAAACTTTCACCGAACGGGTCGAAATGGAGCATACAAATTCAGGTTACCGATTCATTCCTGGAATTGAGCGCCATCCGGGTTACCTCGACCTGTTGCTTTATGATCATTTATCGGATGCAGGTTTTTATACTCTTTATCAGGATGAAATCCCTGTGCACACTGTGGCAGCCAATTACAACCGAATGGAAAGTGATTTAGTTTGTTATACCAAAAATGAAGCCATCGAAGCTATTGCATCACTGAAAATAAATACATTTTCGATTATTGATTCACTGCCTGGCCGGTTGGCGTCGACATTGGAAACCCTGAACAAAGGACGACAGTTATGGCATTATTTTGTATATTTATGCCTTATTTTTTTATTGGGAGAAGTTATTTTATTGAGATTGTGGAAATAGCGCAGCGCAGGATTAGCAGAAACAGAAATGAAAGAGAACGAAGAAGTAAAAGAAAACCAACAGGAAGAAACCTCAGGCATACCCATAGATTCATCCAGTCAGGAGAGTGAAAAAGCAGAAAGCCGCACCATAAAACTTTCCGGGATGTACCAGAACTGGTTTCTGGATTATGCTTCCTATGTGATTCTTGAACGGGCGGTTCCGGAAATCGACGATGGGCTGAAACCTGTTCAGCGACGCATTATGCATGCCATGGAGGAGCTGGATGACGGACGGTACAACAAAGTGGCCAACCTCATTGGGCACACGATGAAATACCATCCCCATGGTGATGCTTCCATTGGCGATGCATTAGTACAACTGGGGCAAAAAGAAATATTGGTCGACACCCAGGGCAACTGGGGAAACCTGCATACCGGTGATAGCGCGGCAGCCCCCCGCTACATTGAAGCGCGCCTGACAAAATTCGCGAAAGAAGTAGCGTTTAACGCAAAAACCACAGAATGGAAATTGTCCTACGATGGAAGAAATAAGGAACCTGTTGCCTTACCCATTAAATTTCCACTTTTGCTGGCACAGGGAGTGGAAGGAATTGCGGTGGGACTGGCTTCAAAAATTCTTCCACACAATTTTATTGAATTAGTACACTGCTCCATTAAAATTCTCGAAAACCAACCTTTTATATTATTACCTGACTTTCACACCGGAGGTTATGCCGATTTTTCAAAATATAACGATGGAATCCGTGGGGGAAAAGTCAGAATTCGGGCAAAAATCAACAAGCTTGACAAAAAAACGCTGGTAATTACGGAAATACCATTTGGCACCAACACTTCATCGCTGATTGATTCTATTATCGCTGCAAATGAGAAAGGCAAAATTAAAATCAAAAAAATCGACGATAACACCGCTGCCGAAGTGGAAATACTGATTCATCTTAATCCGAATGTTTCTCCGGATAAAACAATGGATGCGCTTTATGCTTTCACAAATTGCGAAGTGTCCATCTCTCCCAATGCCTGTGTGATAAAGGAGGGGAAACCCAGTTTTATTGGTGTGAGTGATATTTTACGTCATAACACAAATCGGACGCTTCACTTACTAAAAAAAGAACTCGATATAAAAAAAGCTGAATTGCTGGAGCAGATTCTGTTCAGCAGCCTGGTTAAAATATTTATCGAGCATAAAATTTATCGTAAAATTGAAAAATGTACTACCTGGGAAGCCGTTCTTGAGGCCATTGATGAAGGGCTGGAACCTTTTAAACCTTCTTTTTATCGCGAAATTACTGAGGAGGACCTGGTCAAACTAACCGAAATCAGAATAAAACGGATTTCAAAATATGATGCGATGAAGGCGGATGAAGTGATGAAAGGGTTTGAGGATGAGCTACAGCAGGTAGCGTATCATCTCGACCATCTGATTCCGTATGCCATTGACTATTTTCAACATATTCTGGAAAAATACGGAAAAGGAAGGGAGAGGAAAACAGAAATACGAAATTTCGACACCATAGAAGCTGTCAGAGTAGTAGCCGCCAATGCAAAACTTTATGTTAACCGCAACGAAGGTTTTGCCGGAACTCTTTTGAAAAAGGATGAATTTGTCTGTGATTGTTCTGACATGGACGATATCATTGTTTTTAGAGGTGATGGAACCTTTAAGGTGGTAAAAATCGCCGAAAAGGTTTATGTGGGGGATAACATTATTCATATCGATGTTTTTCGAAAAAACGACGATCGAACCATTTACAATATGGTTTATAGCGATGGAAAAGGAGGAAGTAACCGGGTAAAACGTTTTGCGGTATTGGGCGTTACCCGCGACAAAGAATATAATCTTACCAGAGAGAAACCCGGTTCAAAAGTATTGTATATGTCGGCAAACCCGAATGGTGAAGCCGAGGTTATTAAAGTTTTTTTACGGCCTAAACCACGGCTTAAAATCCAGTCCTTTGAATTCGACTTCAGTGATCTGGCTATTAAAGGGAGAAATTCAGCCGGAAATATTCTTACAAAACACGCTATCCGAAAAATCAGCATCAAAGAAGAAGGCATTTCAACGCTTGGCGCTATGGAGCTTTGGTTCGATGATACGGTTAACCGGCTCAATGTGGAAGAGCGGGGTAAATATATTGACGCTTTCAGCTCCGATGATAAAATCGTTACAATTCAGCAATCCGGAATTTGCAAAATTTATGGGTACGACCTTAGTACACACTTTGAGGATGATCTGAAATATATTTTTAAATTTAATGCGGAGACAATTTACACGTTGGTTTACTATAACGGTGAAAAAGACGCGTATTACCTGAAACGATTTACGTTGGATGTTTCGGATAATGATACAAATTTGATCGGAGAGGATGAGAATTCAAAGCTTATCCATTTTATAGCGCACGAAAATCCAAGGCTGGCACTGGTGCATCAAACCTCTGACGATAGCCGGATTGCACCGTATGATGAAATGATTCTCGCATCAGAATTTATAGATTCAAAAAGCGCCAAAGCAAAAGGAAAACGATTGACAAAGCATACGCTTGATAACATTTTAATTCTGGAGCCATGGGGTGGAGATCAACCCGATTCAGAACACGAAAGTATGGAATATCAGGATAAGACTGAAATACCCATGGAACCGCCGTTACAATCAGCGACTATTTCCATAGAACCGCCAAGAAAGAATACAGAAGGTAAGGAAGGCAAGAGCAACAAAACAAATCAGGCCGAAAATACGGTACAAAAGGAGGAAGAGAAAGAAGAGGAAGTTAAATTCACGATTACCAATGAAGAAGAAATCAACTTCACCGAAGAAGATACAACTGAAAAAAAAGAAGATTCAGATGGACAGATGCTATTATTTTAGCAAATTATAGAGATATTTCCGTAAGTTTACCATATTCCAGGGAAGGCATCAGTTTTTCAATTTTTTTTCTTTTACATCGCTTTAGCCCATATCCCTGCAGTGATTTCTCTGCATTTCCCGGAGTAAAATAAGCGAGCAAGGTCATATTCTCATCGCGCAGTTGTACAAAATCAGGCATACTCGTGGTGCCTTTAATTTTCAATAAATACATAGTAATAATTTTGATATGTTGCTGTTTCCGTAAATATACGCTTTTTTATTCATAAGGTTAGTTTTATCAACAAAAAAAGGAGAAAAAAATCAATAAGGCGATCAGCTAAAATCTGGATGTAATGAAAAATGATGGCCTTACTGCCTTAAAAGAAAGACGATTTTTGTTTCCAATTCGTCAGATGAAACCATTGTAAGGTCATTCAGGTAATATTCAATGATGCGTCCTGAAAACGGAACCTGATTTTTTTCCATATATTGGATCATAAACGTATAGGTAAGCTGAAGTTCATCGTAAGGGCCAATATGCGTAACAGCGATAACATCCTGCTCTTCAAAAGTAAACGATTCGGACCAATGTAAACCTTGTACTTGTTTATTTACCGGTAGGCCGGCATAAAACAAAAAAGGTTCTTTATTTGCACAGGAATCATAATAAAAGGAAAAAGGTGCTCCAATAATTTGCAACCTCTGGTTTCCGATATCCATTAAAAGGGCGCTAAAAAGGCTTGCCATCACCTCCGACCTCTCCCCCATTGTCGTTTCCCCTTTTACCACAACGGAATGAAAAGCAGTCTGTCGTTCCAGCGTTAAATCTTTAAAATAGCTTAATCGGGTTGCCTTCCCCTCCATAATCACTTTTAAATTATTTAACCCTTTTGTGAGGCGCTCCTTCATTCCCTTTTCCATGAAGGAAAAGAGGATTCGCTCTAAGGGATACGCAGTAGATGAGGCAATAGTCCATGCTACTTCCGTACCTTCTGCCCCTGGAATACACTTCCATATAATTTTTGAGGGATTCTCTGATTCGCCAAAAAACAGGGAAGAAAAAATTTCCTTTCCGAAAACCACAGAATCAACCCGAATATGACCTTCTCCAATTATTTCGCCATCCCAATGGTATTCCGAACCCACAAAATTATTTTCAGGCAACGGCACAATTTCTACTTCAGCACTGGGGTCACTAAACAGCCAGGGATCCCAGTCAGGACGGTTTTCGAAACTTACTACCGACTGATAAATCATTATAGCGGGTTGACTAATTAAAATTTTCGATTCGCTGTAAAAGGATTTAGGCAGTAATGCAGCCCATATCAATACGACGGCCACAATGACAGCCAAAATTCCAAGGATCCATTTGAATGCTTTCATCTTTACCTACTTAATATTTTAACACTCCGTTTAACGCTATATAGCTACAATTCAATACTATACAAACATTTTTATACGAAACCTCCTATTATTTCGAACCGTAAATACAGGTTAGTTGATAATCAAAATCGACGCATATAAGATACAAAAAATAATAATTCACTGACCTGCATAGTAATAAGACCGATTTTTAGTGTCTTTTGCAAAAATACCGCTGAAGGGCCGAACCCTTAAACAAATAGCAGTTAATATGTATGTAGTTTTGTACTTTTGATTTTATTTTCCGACGGTAACGCAAAATATTTATGTCATAATACGTAAACTTTGTTTATGAAATTCGAAAAAAAACTAACCCATGGAATCTTGAAACGCCGATATAAGCGATTTTTAGCGGATATTGTGCTTGATCATGGAGAAGAAGTCGTGGCGCATTGCACGAATTCTGGCAGCATGAAAAGTTGCCTGGAAGAAGGGGCAGAAGTGTACCTCTCCCCGGTCGATGATCCATCGAGAAAAACAAAATACACCTGGGAAATGATTAAAATCAACGAAAAATGGGTTGGAATCAACACATCAAATCCGAATGTGCTGGCCTATGAGGCTATAGTCAACGGCCAGATTCCCGGGCTCAGGCAGTATACAAGCGTTAAACGGGAAGTAAGATTTGATGACAGCCGGTTTGATATTTTTGCAGAAAACGGGGATGAGAAGTGTTTTATTGAAGTAAAAAACGTAACCTATAAAGAAGGCGATTATGCATTATTTCCGGATGCAGTAACAACACGTGGCCTCAAGCATCTTCACACACTGGCAAAAGTAAAGGCAGCAGGATACCGGGCCGTTATGTTGTATATAATTCAACGAACCGACATTATCTATTTCGATACTGCAAATGAAATCGACCCTGCCTATTCCGAAGCACTCATCGAGGCCGTAAAAAATGGAGTGGAAGTCATGGCTATCAAAGTACAAGTGACCCCTGAAAGCCTTCAGATCGGGGATCGGGTATGCTGGAAACCAAGAAAGAAGGATTAAACCAAACCCGAGAAGCCCATAAAAGCCAAGGCCAGAATTCCTGCAACCAGTAAGGCAATAGGAACACCACGCATTCCTTTTGGAACATCCATTACATCGAGATGTTCGCGAATACCGGCAAAAATGATAAGCGCAAGCCCGAAGCCAATGGCATTGGCAATAGCATAAACAACGCCTTCGCCCAGGTTAAGGTCTTTCTGGATGGTGAGCAATGCTACACCTAACACGGCACAGTTGGTGGTAATCAAAGGAAGAAAAATACCCAAAGCCTGATATAAGGAAGGGCTGGCTTTTTTAAGCACAATTTCCACCATTTGCACTAATGAGGCAATGACCAGAATGAAGCAAATGGTTTGCAGAAAATCCAGTTCAAGCGGGATAAGAATATAGTGTGACAGCAACCAGGTAACGATGGTTGCCAGGGTCATCACAAACAAAACGGCTCCGGCCATTCCGACTGAAGTTTCAACTTTTTTTGAAACTCCAAGAAAAGGGCAAATGCCTAAAAATTGTGCAAGCACAATATTGTTAACAAAAATTGCGGAGATAAGAATGATCAAATATTGCATAACACGTTGATTTTAAAGGTTAAGCATTCCGTTTTGTAATACGGGTCATGAGAGCAATCAAATAGCTCAGTGCAATGAAAGCCCCGGGAGCGAGCACAAATACGAGCATTCCATCGCCCGCCAAAAATTTCATTCCAAAAAAAGAACCACTGCCAAGCATTTCGCGAACAGCACCTAAAAGAGTCAGCGCAAAGGCAAAACCCAGCCCCATGCCCAAACCATCAATAACAGAGGATCCGACACCATTCTTGGAGGCAAAAGCTTCAGCGCGTCCCAGCACAATACAGTTTACGACAATAAGGGGAATAAAAAGGCCGAGTTGTGCATGCAGTGGGGGCAGATAAGCGGCCATAGCCAGATCTACGATGGTCACAAACGAAGCAATAATAACAATAAAAACGGGAATTCGGACCTTATCGGGTACTACGTTTTTAACCAATGAAATTACCAGATTCGACATAACGAGCACAAAGGTTGTCGCCAACCCCATCCCCATTCCGTTAATGGCCGATGTGGTTACACCCAGGGTTGGACACATTCCCAAAAGGAGAACAAAAACCGGATTTTCTTTTAAAAATCCTTTTGTAAAATTTTTCCATTGATTCATTGGTTACCTCCTTCCGTTTCATAAGCTGTCCAGGCACGCTGCATTGCATCGCAAAATGCCCGGGAACTGATGGTTGCGGCGGTTATGGCATCGACATTCCCTCCGTCTTTTTTTACTTTCAAAATATACTCATTGGGATGTTTCCCTTTAAACTGAAGACTAAAATCCGACTTTGACTGATCCATTTTATCTCCCAGTCCCGGTGTTTCTTTATGATCAAGAACGGCCGTATTATAGATTTCACCGGAAGGCAGAAATCCGACCATAACTGAAATGCGTCCGGAAAAGCCATTATCAGTATAGGTTTCGATTGCAGTTCCTACGAGTTTATTGTCTTTTGTAGCGATGTAAAAGGTAAGGGAATCATTGCCTTGCGCCGGAGTTACTTGCTTTTTGGTATACTGATCATAGGCAGGAACAACTTTGGCTATGGCTTCCTGTAATTTGGCGGCTTTAGCCGTTTCGATAGGTTCTTTAGTGGCAGTATAAACTGCGCCAAGAGCCAATGCAGCGATGGCAGTGAATAGAAACATCACCAGCACCATATTAATAAATGTTGATTCTAATTTTTTAGCCATTTTTAACAACCTCCCCAAATAGTTTTGGTTTAAATGCTTTATCGATAAGTGGTACAAAAGCATTCATAATAAGAATTGCAAAAGATACACCTTCCGGATAGGCGCCCCAGATTCGTATCAGGATAGTTAAGACCCCGCCACCGATGCCAAAAACAATTTGTCCGGCACGGCTCATAGGGGATGTTACCATATCGGTGGCCATAAAGATAGCACCGAGCAACATTCCGCCAGTGAGCAGATGGAAAAGCGGGTCTGCATAGGAAGATGGATCAATCAGCCAGAAGATGCCTGAGAGTAATGCAGCGGAACCCAAAAATGCTAGGGGGATTTCCCATGTGATGATTTTTCTGAAAAGCATAAAGAGTCCGCCGATAAGCAGGGCGATGGCTGATATTTCACCTAATGAGCCCCCCATGCTACCCATCAGGTAACTGATGTAATCGGGTTGGGCAATAACACCATGTTCGGCCAGTTGTCCAAGCGGTGTGGGGCCGGTTACAGAATCGAGTAGAGATTGATCAATTCCATTAAAAAACAAACTGCTTCGTGAAACCATTGCCTTTGGCCAAGTGGTCATCTGAACAGGAAACGAGATAAGGAGAAAAACACGCCCTACCAGTGCCGGGTTAAAAATATTTTTTCCAATTCCGCCGAATGACATTTTTCCCATTCCAATGGCCACCAGAGCCCCAATAATAACCATGTACCACGGGAGTCCGGAAGGAACATTAAGTGCAAGTAAAACGCCAGTTAAAAGAGCCGAAAAATCGCCTGTTGTATTTTCGCCTTTAATAAGATACTTCTGAATGAGGTACTCGAAAAGTACACACGATGCAATAGCAATTACTAATACTTTTAAGGCACCCAGCCCAAAAAAATAGAGTGAAACCAACACAGCAGGAAGGAGAGCAATGTTCACGCCAAGCATGATTTTGGATACGGATTGGTCTCCGTGAATATGGGGAGAACCACTAACTTTTAGTATACTCATAGCTTATTTTTTTCCTCTGTTTCGAATAATTAGACCCACAGTTTGTTTCCCAACGCGCATATAATCGAGTAATGGCCTTGCCGATGGGCACACAAACTGGCATGACCCACATTCAATACAATCCATGACATGTGATTTTTCGGTCTCTTCCCATTTTTGGTGGGCGGCAAGCAAAGCAATATGATAGGGCATGAGGCCCATCGGACAAGCCTGTACACATTTTGCACAACGTATACAGGTTAGTGTTTCAGGACGGGTACTATCTTCTTCCGGTAGGACAAGAATTCCTGACGTTCCTTTGGATACGGGAATATCTGTCTGGGTCAAGGCTTTTCCCATCATGGGGCCACCGCTAATAATTTTTCCGGAATTTTCGGGCAAACCACCGGCTTTTTCCAGCAGTTCGCCAATGGGAGTACCGATACGGGTGAGGAGATTAGCGGGTTTTGCTAGTGATTTGCCAGTCACGGTTACCACACGCTCAAATAAGGGTTTATTTTTCTGGACGGCCTCATACACGGCCAATGCAGTACCGGAATTATTCACCACGGCACCCACTTCAATCGGAAGTTTTCCGGAAGGGACTTCCCGGTTAATCAACGCCTTAATTAGCTGTTTTTCAGCACCCTGTGGATATTTTATCTGTAACGGATGAATGGTAATACCCGAAAATTCAGCGGCTAAGGAAGTCAAATGGGCAATAGCATCAGGCTTATTATTTTCGATTCCCACCATGGCTTTGTTCGTGTCGAGGGCTTTCATTAGAATACTGACACCAATAAGCATCTCCTCTCCTCTTTCGAGCATCACCCGATGATCAGAGGTAAGATACGGTTCGCATTCCACACCATTAATCAGCAGAACGTCACATTTTTTTCCATCAGGGATCATAAGTTTTACATGGGTAGGAAATGTGGCGCCACCTAGGCCTACTATTCCGCTTTCTTTTATCCGGGCAATAATTTCCGGTTTACTCAGTGTAATTTCACGCACAATTTCCGGTGTCCGGTCGATAGATTCCTCCCATTCATCACCCTCCACGCCAACAATTATCATCTGACGTTTATATCCGCTGGTATCCATCCAGTGATCAATTTTTTCAATTTTGCCTGAAACGGAGGAATGAATATGGGCCGAAATAAAAGATTCACCTTTTGCCAGCAAAGTACCTACTTTAACGGTATCTCCTTTCTGAACCACAGGTTTTGCTGGTGCACCCAGATGTTGACCAACGGGAATAAAGGCTTTTTTGGGTATGGGCATCACCTCGATCGGCGCATTTGCGGCGATTTTGTTTTCTGCGGGGTGTACTCCGCCTTTGGAAAATGTTTTCAAGGTGTTATTGTTTTATGTTATAATTTGTTTTCATTACTAAGGATAACCATTAAACCGTTGCAGATTCCACAGGGGCTGTTTCTTTGGGCTTTTGGGGCGGAAAATTCAATTCAAGAATGGCGCCAGTGGGGCATTCAGAAACACATTTCCGGCAAAGTTTACACTTTTCATAATCAATATACGCCAGGTTATTCGTTAGCGTAATGGCGTCGAAAGGACAAACCTTAACACATTTTCCGCATCCGATACAGGCTACAGCGCAATTCTTCTTAGCCGGCGCCCCTTTTTCAGTGTTGACACATGAAACAAAAATTCGTTTGTCTTTTTTCCCTTTATGACGTAATTCGATAATATGGCGTGGGCATGCTTTAACGCAAGCGCCACAGGCCACACATTTTTCGTCGCTAACCACTGGCAGCCCGGTTTCCTCATCGATCCGGATGGCATCGAAAGTACAGGCCGTTACGCAATCGCCTAAACCAAGGCAACCGTTGGGGCATCCACTTTCGCCGGCATAAAGGCTGTGTGCGAAGGCGCAGCTTGACGGTCCGTCGTACTGCACTTTTGCGACTGCATTCGTTCTCGAACCATTACATCGCACAACGGCAATCATCGGGATAGATTCTTCGGCCTGAAGACCCAATGCTTCACCAATTTTGTTCATTACATCCGAACCACCGGCAGGGCAGTTAAACCCTTCGAGGGTTCCGGCTTTAACTATGGCTTCGGCCAGGCTTCGGCATCCGGCAAAACCACAGCCACCGCAATTGGCACCCGGCAAAATTTCATTCACCACATCGATGCGCGGATCTTCAACTACTTTGAACTTTTGCGCGATAAAATAGAGGATAACGGCAGCGGCAATGCTAATCGCCCCTAAAGATACTACCGCATAAAGAATCACATTATTCACAATAATTCTCCTTTTTTGGTATTCGTTTGATGGAGTGACAAAATTATAAAACCTTTGGAATAAATCACTTTTTACCCCAATCATTCCGCGATAAGTTAATACACTAATAATCAGAATCTTAAAAATGCAGAGAATAGGATAAAAAAAATCAGTGGCTTAATACCACTGATTTCCAATATTTTAATATCTTTATTTAGAATTAATCTAAATTTTAACAGGTAATGAACAATTTCTGTTCATAAGTTTTGTGGCGCAATGATAGAGCCGGAAAGAATTATTTTTTTATGAGTTTTTTCATAATAATATGCGTCCCGGTTTGTATTTTAACGAGGTAAATTCCCTGAGGTATTTCGGTAAAATCCACTTCGTAAAGGCTCTCCTCATAGGGTTTAGCCTCGAAATAATACAGTACTTTACCATGTGTATCGGAAATTACCACGGTTGCGCCTGTTGATTCCGGGCTAACAGAAATACGGGCGTTGTGGGTAACCGGATTTGGCGTTATAAAGATTTCAGGGAGCGATTCCAGTTTTTCCAGTCCGACACAGGGGTCAATTGTAAGCATTAACTGATCGTTGTACGACTGAATACAAGGAGCGATTGCATAACCAAAGAGGCGTAGGCGGGCCTGACCGGTTGCGATGTCTTGTGGTCCCGGGAAATAGGTAGTGGTAAGGCTGAATGGATCTTGAAAATATCCGTCTCCATCCGTTTTCCATTCAATGGAAGCCGCATTTTCTGATGATCCGTTTACAGTTAAAATATCGGTTTGACAAATCGTTGTGTCGTTTCCAGCAGTAGTGTGTGGAAGTTTTTGAATGGTAAGGAACATGGCATCTGAAGTGGTGCCGGTTTCGCCATACCCTTCGGCAGTAACGGTAAGAATAACCGTGCCATTGTCAATATCTTCATTTCCACGCATATAGTCGGTATGAAGCATTGCTGCTGTTGGCAGAAAACGGCCATCGCCATTGGTTTCCCACATAATGGATTTAAAATATTTTCCGGAGGCAGACTGGGTATCATAGATAACATTTTCACAAATCACAGTATCCGGTCCGGCAGATATCTCAGGCATTTTTGGTGGTCCGAAGGTAAAGGAGAATATCCGGGTTTTCCATCCCGATCCGAGATATTCATTGGTATGCCAGAAGACAGAGTCATTCACCGGGTCGACCGACATGTTGCTGTAGTCGCCCCAGCGGCTTATTCCATTTTGGGATGCCGTACCGGGGATAGCTTCCATTTCCGCGAAAGTCATTTCTCCCGGGGGATCGGTTGCAGCACGGCCCGTGTAGCGAATGGAGGGGAAAACATCGGCATTGGAGACCGTGTAACCCAGAGCAATATCGCCATTTGCATTCATTGCAATACTCCCCATCCAGCGATTGAGCCCGTCGCCAGGGGCGAAAGTGCCTTCCTGAAACAATTCCCATTGCATAGCAGATTTCCGGAATTCATACCAACGGATTCCGGCTACGCCTCCTGCATTCACCGTATGGTTCAGCACCATAGCCTGGTGGGTTCCCATATTCCGGTATTGAAGCCGATACATCAGCATATTGGAAAGTGCATCAAGTTCCTGCGTTGTGTTAGGTTGGGCAATCCCCCAGATATTATTGTTGTAATAGCTCACAGGCAGGCTGTAGGCAAAACTAAAATCAGTATTTTCTGTATTGTCCCAATCGACAACAAACGTATAGAAATCCATATCATTATCATCACCCCGGGTAATAAAAACCCCTGGTTCCCCATCCGGTGGGGCAATGCCGTCACAATCTGCGGGTTGCATTGAAAATCCTGCCCATGAATTCATTTCGAAATAAGCCATTTGAGCATCCGGGTCACCGGCAAGCATTGCATCACGTTCATACGCATGGGCACCAATTCCTACAAATCCCCCATTAAAATTATTGGTGGTCATAAAATACGCATTATTCCAGATTCCAAATTTTGGATAGTCGATAAAAACATCATATTCGAATGCGTACCTGTACCACTCGCCTAATGGGTCGGGTGTGGCTGAGATAGCCACCAGTTCATAATATTTACCGTTTCCAACATTAATAGCAAACTGACTGGCGAGCCAACGGTCGGCCATATCATCATAAAGAATTATGGGATCTCCATCGTTGGAGCCCGTCCAGGGGCCTATAAATCCCTGCCATAGCGTGCTGTTATCCACCGGACCATAGAGCAGATTTCCGTCTTTGTCCCATACTGCAAACGATAGATTGATCATTTGCATATAATGATTTGGACCAACATCGCCGTCAGTATCCGGGGGATACACACCGTTCACATTGCTTATCCCTGCGATGTTCACTTCAGGTCCTCTGGCTGTTCGTTCGCCCTGTGTCATTTGCAGCGTTGCATCAAATTTCGGAGCCATCATATTGTCCTGATTATTCTCGAAGCTCATTTCCACCGAAGGGTTTTTTATTCCCAATTTTTTCCACCCACGCTCTCTATAATAGGGTTCAATTGCCTGCATACTTCGAAGTTCGGGAGTTTTATCAAAATAGTAAGCTTTTGCGATTACCTTGGTTTTAACTGGATTATCCTGACCAAAAACCATCATGCTGGACCCCATAATCAGAATCAAAAAATAAAATAGTTTACTCTTCATAATTAAAATTATAGATATGTATTAACTTTGTAAACAATAAACACGCTATTCGTCAAATGGTTCCAGCTCAAAATAAAACTTCTTTTTCAATCCGGGTTTTAATTTCGACAGGATAATATAGTATGGAATCATTGCGGCAAGCCCAAGCAAAGCGGCAAGCCCTTCTTTTTTTGTTAGCCCCAATACCGTAAAAAGTACTGCCATTAAGATAAGGAATGGAATCAAATAGCCGGCTATAACGGCTTTTATACCCATGGAGGTCAGCATAGTAACATTCACTTTCTGGCCTTCGTGCAGCTCCAGGTTCCGGGTATTTTCCACTTCAATAATTTTCTCCTGCAGGTCGGACATACCACATGCCCCTTTTGCATGACATTCGGCGCAGGCACTTTTTGAAAGAATTTTCACCATGGGCTTTCCCTCTGTAATGCTAGTGATAATCCCTTCATGTTTAATAATATCATCATTTTTCATAAGCAACGTATTGCAAAGACACCATAAGGCCGGGAATAGTTTCCCGCATTATTTAGGATTCGACAGGGTAACAGGAAGAATACGGCCATTCATAACACCCGGGGCTATCCGGGCAAAATCAAGAATAAATTCAGCCATATGCTCCGGGGTCACAGCCGCGGTATAACCCGGAAAAGCATCATGAAACATTTCAGTATCTACTGCGCCCAGACACAGGCAATTCACCGTAATCCCCAGGGATTTCCATTCTGTTGCCATCGCTTCAGTTAACACGGCTAATGCTCCTTTTGTGGAGGAATATAATCCCAGTCCCGGAAATTTTTCACTCCCCTGAAAACCACCCATACTACTGATATTGATAATCTGCGCCCCACTGGGCATGCGGGGTAATAACATTTTGGAAAGTAAAAACGCAGCGCGGGTATTTATTTTATACATAGTATCGAATTCCTCTGCTTCCATAGCGCGTAAGGGTTTATTGACAAGCCACCCGGCATTGTTGATCAGCAAATCAAATTTATTGGCAATTTCGGAGAGTTTGTGGCTAAGCACGTGATAATCTCCCGCAGCCAGGTCAAAGGGAAGGACATAGAGGCGCGCTGACGGGAGAGCAGAAAGCACATCCATGCGCAAGGCTTCTAGTTTTTCGCGATTTCGTGCCAGGGCAACCACAAGATTTTCGGGATGGATTGCGGCCTGTCTGGCCATTTGGTACCCAATTCCCCGACTGGCTCCACTAATTAAAATATTCATACTTGTAAGGTTTATGTTTTATTCGTTTCCTATGGCTGAAATGCAACCCGATGCTTCCGTGTGTTTCGAAATAAGATTTATTTTTCGATGGTTTTTTCTTCGTCTGGAGTCAGCACAATTCCGGTAATATGCAGAAGAACCTGTGGGTGATCAGGGTCGTTTGAAACAACCGTTATTTTATTATCCTGATTACCTTTTTTATGTCCGCTACGGAATTCCACCTTCAGGAGCGCGCTTTCGCCTGGAAGTAGGGTGTCGCGTGAAGTTTGTGTTATGGTACAACCGCACCCGGCTTTAACATTGCGGATATAGAGTGCGCTTTTCCCGGTATTCCGAAATTCAAATTCACAATTATATACCGACATTTGAGGAAGTTTTCCGAAATCAATAACCGTATTGGAAAACTCAATTTTGGGTCCTACAGTTCGCATTTCTTCTGTTAAAGAAGAGAAATCTTCATGGATATTCGGGCTAACAAGAATACGGTATGGGCGCTCGGCCAAAAGGGAGGTTTCAATAAAAAAATAGTTTATTGCCGGGCCATATACCCCATTCTCTTTTGTATTTAACGTAATTTTTGCAATTCCCTCCGACTTTGGTTTCAAAATTTCAGGTTCAAAAACCACCGAATAGCCTGCCGGAAGGTCATCTACAGTTAAGGTAACTTCTTCATCTGAAGAATTATACATAAAGATGATTTCTGTTTTAATATCACCCATATGAACGGGCTGAAAATTTAACCCAATGGAATGAAACCAAAGGCTGCCTTTTCGGATATGGTAATACCGGTCGATGGAAATATTTTCCTTTCTCTGACTGAAAGCACAAGAAACAAGAAAGAGGGTAAAAATCACTAATGTTAATTTTTTCATACTTTACAATTTTAAATGTTACGGGTAGCAGGTAATTATTTTTTAATAATCAATACGATGCTACTAATTATTGTTAAAGAACGTGTACATTCTATACAGAAAAATTATAAATAATCTGACGAATCTCTTTCTATCGTTACAAAGGGTGCAACGGCGCGCTGAAAAATGCCATGAATCCAGGCAATCGTCATCCCGTAATTTGACACCGGCACTCCGGCGTCTATTGCAGGCTTCAGCCGGTTCAGAAGCTGACGGGTTGTCAGCACACAGCCGCCACACTGAATCACCAGTGCGTACTCCCGGATGGGTCGTGGAAGCGAATTTAAGCCGGATACGACCTCAAAATGCAATTTTTTGCCCGTAAAATTACTGAGCCACCGGGGAATTTTAGTGCGTCCGATATCATCACAACTCACATGATGGGTACAGGATTCCAGAATCAGAATGCGATCGCCATCGTTTAAACACCCTATTTTTGGTGTTCCTTTCAGATAACTGGAGAAATCACCTTTTTGGCGAGCCAAAAGAATACTGAAACTGGTTAGTGGAATGTCAGCAGGAATGGATGCATCGGCCTTAAGAAAAATCTGACTGTCGGTTATTGCCAGCGCGGGTCGGGGCTGAAGGGTACTTATCACCTTGTCTAATTCGCGTTCCTTGCATACCAGACAGATGCAATCGTTGTCGAGTGCATCGCGGATTGTCTGCACCTGAGGAAGAATCATCCTTCCTTCGGGAGCCTCAATATCAATAGGAGTAATCAGCAATACCAAATCTCCTTGTTTCACAATATCGCCAATCAGTGATGTTGATTTAAAGGCTGACTCCGGGATGCTTTCGCGCATTAAACGGATAACGCCTTCCTTATCAGGTGCAACCTTGGTACTAAAGGGGAGTACGGGTACTTTTAGTTTTGAGATTAAATCGTCGACAAAACCGTTGGCTGGACGATGTGCATCCGTTTTATTATGGAGAATAATATAAGGGATTTCCAATGACGAAAATTGCTTCACTAAAGTTTCTTCGGGTAACCCGAATTCGCTGTTGGCAATCACCAATAAGGCCATATCAATTATTTTCAGCGTGTTAAGTGTTGAAGCGATTCGTTTTTCCCCCAATTCACCGGTGTCGTCGATTCCTGCAGTATCTACAAGAATTACCGGACCCAATCCGGCAATTTCAATCGACTTTTTCAC
Source organism: Bacteroidia bacterium (assembly GCA_009930445.1). Lineage (GTDB taxonomy): Bacteria > Bacteroidota > Bacteroidia > Bacteroidales > BM520 > BM520. The sequence continues at coordinate 21,351 of RZYD01000001.1, forward strand.
TGGATCGGTGGTTGTTCCGGCAACATCAGAAACAATGGCTATTTCCTGACCGGCCAGCACATTGATTAAACTACTTTTCCCGTTATTCCTTCTTCCGAAAATTCCGATATGTGGTTTTGAATCTTTACCTTTTGTCATCCTGTTCCGATTTAAGTGTGATGTCATTGATCACAAATCCTGCCTGAAGTAGTTTTTCCGGTTGCATAATTTCCTGCAGACGCACAGGGTCGAGGATGTTTAATTTCTCATTGGCTGCAAAAACAGTAACTGCATTCTTTTGCATAAAATGAGCTAATTCTGCCGCTTTATGATAACCGATAATCGGGTTGAGCGCAGAAGTTATTGAAGGGGAAAAATAAACCTGCGCTTCGCTGTTTTCTTGGTCAACCACTAAGCCGTGAATCAGTTTATCCGCTGAAACAGTGCAGAGGTTAATCAAAATATCCAGCGATTCAAGCAATGCATGTCCCATCGCGGGCAGATAAGCATTCAGGTCAAGACAGCCTTGTCCGGCAAGGGTAGCTATTAAATTGTCGTTTGCATAAATTTTATGTGCGCCGGAAATAATATATTCAGGTACTACGGGATTGATTTTCCCGGGCATGATGCTGCTCCCCATTTGCAAGGCCGGCAGGGTTAATACCTGTTGCCGGGCAAGTCCGGAGGAAAGGAGCCTCAGATCCGATGCGAGTTTTTCAAGATTGACTGCCAGGGCTTTCAGTATCGCATGAACTTCCACAAGGACATCATGGTTGGCGGTGGCATCAGTAAGGTTTTCACTTCGGGTTACCGGCAAACCGGTAACCCGCTGCAGCGTACGGGCAACCTCCATAAGGTAAAACCTCGGTACACTCAGGGAAGTACCAGTAGCCCCCCCACCGATATTCACCACTTTAATTCTTTCAAAAGTTTTGGAAACACGCCACCAATCGCGTGAAAAGGCCTCACTGTAATTGCTGAACAATTTACCCCAGGAAGAAGGCACGGCTTCCTGCATTTGCGTATAGGCTAACCGTAGCACATACCGGTACCTGCTTTCCTTTTGTTCTGTCTCAACACGTAATGTATTAACGGCCTGCTCAAGTTTTTTCAGCCTGAACATAGCCGCAACATGCAACGCGGTGAGCATAACATCGTTAGTCGACTGAAAAATATTGGCATCTGCCAACGGATCAGCAATGGAATAATTACCAGGGGCATGGCGCATAATCTGCAAAGCTCTGTTGGTAATAATCTCGTTGATATTCATATGTTGGCTGGTTCCGGCTCCTCCGGTAAGTGCAGGAACCAGGCAAGAGCTATACCATTGGCCCTCCGCTATTTCTGTGGCTGCCTGCAGGAGGGCTTTCAGCGTACTTTTTGCAGGCAGGGGAAAGGGTAAAACAAGGTGTGAATTTTTTTCTTCCAGGGCCTCCTGAAAGCGTTCGACCGACTGATAAACTGCCATTTTGACACGGCCAACAGCCTTAAACCATTCAAAATGAAACACTTCCTTGCCTGGAAAATTCTCTAATGCACGTACAGTATGGATTCCATACAATGCATCACAAGGGATTTCCTTTTCGCCCAGTGAATCATGCTCTATTCGGTATTTTTCCATTGCAGAATTGTTTACAGGAACCAGTTTACCTATTTTAATTAAGAAACAAAGATACCCAAATTACATAGAAGCTGAAAAAGACCTGATCTTTTCCATGATTTCCAGTGATAGTTTTTCAGACAAGTTTTCACTTTTTGTTTCAGAATAAATGCGAATGATCGGCTCCGTATTACTTTTTCGGAGATGGATCCATCCCCCGGGCATATCAATTTTTACGCCGTCGATCCGTGATGGGTTAAACCGGGCATATTCCTGCTGAATCGCATCGAATAATTTATCGACATTCATTTTCGGACTCAAGGTAATTTTATGCTTTGCTATATAATACCTGGGATATTTTTGTTTCAGAAGTGAGGCTTTCGTGCGGCTTTCCGCGAGCAAAGAAAGAAAAAGAGCAACCCCTGCCAGTGCATCCCTTCCGTAATGTAAAGCAGGTAAAATCACGCCCCCATTACCTTCCCCGCCAATGATAGCCTTAGTTTCTTTCATTTGGCGTACTACATTCACCTCGCCCACTGCTGAAGAGGAATAGCGTTGTTGGTAGGTTTCAGTAACATCGGCCAGGGCGCGTGTGGAAGAAAGGTTAGAAACAGTATTTCCGGGCACGACAGAAAGGACAAAATCGGCGCAGGCCACCAGGGTGTACTCCTCGCCAAAAAGCGTTCCGTCTTCACAAACCAGCGCCAGCCGATCGACATCGGGATCAACAACAATTCCCAGATCAGCTTGATGTTTAACAACCTGCTGGCAGATGTCGGATAAATTTTCAGGGATAGGTTCGGGATTGTGGGCAAAACGGCCATCGGGTTTTGCGTTAATCGTGTGCACTTTGTCAACGCCTAAAGCCTTTAGTAACTGTGGAATAACCATCCCTCCGGAGCTATTTATACCATCTACCACTACCGAAAATCCAGCATTACGAATGGCGTTCACGTTGACAAAGTGCAAATCAATTATTTTATTAATGTGATAATCCACCCCATCATGAATATAAGTCCGGGTGCCCAGCTGATCGATACCGGCGAAGAGAAACTCCCCCATTTCAGCATGTAAAAGAACACTGTTTCCTTCCTCGGCATCCAGAAACTCTCCATTGGAATTCAGAAGTTTTAAGGCATTCCAGTTTTGCGGATTATGACTAGCGGTTAGAATGATACCCCCATCGGCATGAAAACGGGTTACATTCATTTCAACGGTGGGGGTTGTAGAAAGCCCAAGGTCGATCACCTCCACGCCCAGTGAAAGCAACGTATTGCAAACCATTTCATTCACAATCGGGCCGGAGATCCGGGCATCGCGACCCACGACAATCACAGGCTTTGGGTTACCCGATTTCTCCCGGATATATTGCCAAAATGCAGCGGTATACTTAACAAGATCAAAAGGAGTAAGTGCCTCTCCGGGCTTACCACCAATTGTTCCGCGTATTCCGGAAATTGAACGAATCAGTGTCATCTTTTTTCTTAATTTTTATCACTGCAAACATAAGGATTTTCTTGCGGCATACAACAACACAAGCCTTTACAAATAAATCGGTGCCTGTTTTTATAGGGAAAAAAATAAATGGCTGTAGGTACGCGCTTTTTCTTATTTTTGCTTTTTATTTAAATTACTATATGAGTAGATTTTTTGAAGACGGAAATGAACGGGATGTAAGGGATTTGATCGGGCGTTTTGAAGAAATGCTTCGGTCAAATCAGGCACATTTTTTTGATGTGGATGAATTTGAGGATATTATCAATTTTTATCTGAATAAAAATAATATGGCGAAAGCCGAAAAAGCTATTAACCAGGCGATTCGGATATTCCCTGGCAATTCAATCATTCTTCTCAAGAAGGCCATTGTGCTAATGAACAGAGACCATAATGAAAATGCGTTAAAAGTATTGACGGAGATCATAGAGATGGATCCCGGAAATAGTGAAGCCTACATTATTTCCGGAGATATTTATTCGCAGCAAAAACAATATGAGAAAGCCATTCATTCTTATAAGCTGGCGCTTCCTGATTCCGATGAGCCCGAAAACATTCATCAGAATATTGCCTTTGAATATGAGGCATTAAACGATTTTACCCATGCCCTTTTTCACTTTCAGAAAGCACTGGAGTTGGTTCCGGAAGACGATAACCTGATGTATGAAGTAGCCTTCTGCTATGAAATTCTGGAAGCGACTGATCAAGCCATTGTTTGGTTTAACTCCTATCTCGACAAAAATCCCTACTCTTCTTCCGCCTGGTTTAATCTGGGGAATATGTATGCGGCCAACGATGACTTTAGTAAAGCCATTGAAGCCTACGATTATTCGATCCTGATTGAAGAAGATTTTGCTTCGGCTTATTACAACAAGGCCAACGCGCTTATGAACCTCGACCGTTACGAAGATGCCATTGCGTGTTATAAAGAAACGATGCTGTATGAAGAACCGGATGCGCTATCCATATTTTATATTGGTGAGTGCTACCAAAATCTTGGCATTTATGAAAAAGCACTCAAGCATTACAAAAAAGCGCTAAAAATGGACGAGAGTTTTGCAGATGCATGGATAGCAATGGGTACGATCTATGATGAGTTAGGCGATTATCTTTCTGCGTTGGAAAATATGAAAAAAGGAATTGATCTCGATGATAGCAACGCAGAATACTGGTATTACATTGCAGAAACTTACCGAAAAGAAGGAATGAATGATCTGGCGATAGAAGCGTATTCAAAAGTAACCGTTCTCGACATTTTCAACCTCGATGCCTGGCAGGATCTTTCTGATATGTATCTGATTACAGGGAATACAGAAAAATCGATCAAGGTGCTGAAAGAGTGTCTGGAAAGTAATTTCGATTCTGCGGAAATTATTGCCCAACTGTTTGTAGCCGAATACCAAAACGGGTACATCTGTCAGGCCGCCGACACGCTGTTGCGTGGGCTCAAAACAGATGCGCATATATTTATCGAAAACCTGACGGATTTTCCTGAAATTCTGCAGGATCCGGTGGTCGCAGATATCATAAAAGCTTATATTCCTGATAATTAAATCAAAGAATTATGATACATACTCTTTCACATATTCCGGAACGGGATTCGATTCCCAGAAAAAAAGGCCTGACCATGGTGATGGATAAAGGCTTGAGTCTCAGAGAGGCAGAAGATTTTATTGAAACGGCCGGTCATCTTGCCGACTTTATAAAACTCGGATTTGGCACGAGTGTGGTTACGAAACGAGTAAAAGAGAAGGTAAAAAAATATCAGAATGCAGGCTTAATCGTTTATGCTGGCGGAACCTTATTTGAAGCTTATGCCATACGCAATAATGTGGATGGATATAAGGCGTTTATCGATTCGCTGGGGCTCGACGGAGTTGAGATCTCTGACGGGTCAGCACGCATGGATCACAAAAAAAAATGTGCCTTTATTCACCGTTTTTCCAGCGAATATACTGTACTTTCGGAGGTAGGAAGCAAAAGCGCCGATGTAGAAATTCCGGAAGCCCAATGGATTGAAATGATGAAAAAGGAGCTGGAATCCGGATCACTAAAGGTGATTGCTGAAGCCAGGGAAAGTGGCACCGTTGGTATCTATAACAGCAACGGAAGCGCTGATACCAGCCTGATCGACGCCTTAGCAAATCATATCGACCCCAATGCAATCATTTGGGAAGCTCCCTTAAAAGCACAACAGGCATGGTTTATCCGCTACCTTGGGGCTCACGTAAATCTGGGCAACATTGCCCCGCATGAATTAATTGCCATGGAAACCTTACGTTTGGGACTTCGGGGTGACACTTTTTTCCGTTTTTTACCCGAAGGATGGGAAACAAATTGCATCGAATAATCCATTCCTTATGAAAGAATACCTTGGCACATTGGCCAAAGGGATTGCCATGGGCGCTGCCAATGTAATCCCCGGTGTAAGCGGAGGAACCATAGCGCTTATTACTGGCATCTTCGAACGGCTGATTCTCGCGATTAAATCATTTAATCTTAAGGCCATACGACTCATTTTTACTGGAAAATTCAGGGAATTTATCCGGTATACGGATTTGTATTTTTTGCTCGCTGTGGCTGTGGGGATTCTACTTGCTGCCATAACACTGGCCCGGGTATTTGATTACCTTTTTACCCATTACCCCGTTTATATCTGGGCCTATTTTTTCGGGCTTGTGCTTGCATCGGTATATTTTGTCGGCCGAACCGTAAAAAAATGGAATCTGCCGGTACTGATCAGTTTTATTACGGGGACGGGAATAGCTGTCTTAATTACGGTATTAAATCCGGCTACGGAAAACAGTAGCTTTTTTTATCTCGTGATCTGCGGCATTGCCGGAATTTGCTCCATGATTCTCCCGGGGCTTTCGGGTTCCTTCATTCTCTTCATCATGGGAAATTACCAGCTGATCATTATTGACGCAGTAAACCATCTTGATATGGGAATTCTTTTCCCGGTAATTCTTGGAGCTGTCGGCGGATTAATGCTGTTTTCGCACCTGCTCTCATGGGTATTAAAGCACTATAAAAACCAAACCATTGCCTTGCTAACCGGATTCATTCTCGGTTCTTTACGCATTTTATGGCCCTGGCAAAAAAAAATATTGCTGCTTGATGTGCATCAGATGCCTGTATTAAAAAATGGCGAGCCTGTAATCGTCCGCTATCAGCAATTTATTCCGGAGCATCTTACCGGAGAAGTACTCATGGCTGCGCTCTGGATTTTAGTCGGGATTGCTTCTATTACCCTAATTGAGTATCTTGCCGCTAAATCGATTACTGAAGAATCATACTAATGGCTGTTTTTGGTATCATAGGAAAACCATTATCCCATTCCTTCTCCCCGGAATATTTTAATGCTTTTTTTTTGAATAATCACCTGCCCCACACCTATATTCCCTTTACTTTGAAGTCAATCGCGACCATTCGCAATCTTCTGACTGAATACCCCGACCTGGCAGGTTTTAATGTAACGATTCCCTATAAAAAAGAAATTATTCCATTTTTGGATGCCATCGACGCTCAGGCCGCACAAGTGGGGGCTGTGAATACTGTAACAGTCATGAGAACGAAAAATATTTTTTTTTTAAAAGGCTATAATACTGATATATACGGTATACTGGCCACCCTGGAACTTTTTGATTCACAACCAACCCATGCATTGATTCTTGGCACTGGCGGTGCAGCAGCAGCCACTGCGTATGTGTTTCTGCAAAAAGGAATAAAAATAACTTTTGTATCCACAAAACCCGTCAGCAGATCAGAGGTACTCCCCTATGCGGCAATAACCGCAAAAAAGATGAAAGAATTTGATCTGATTGTGAATACCACTCCGCTGGGCATGGGCGACCGGATCGATAAATTCCCGGATATTCCTTACCCGGCACTGCGGCCCCAAACGATCGCCTTTGATGTAATATACAACCCCCACGAAACATTATTTCTAAAAAAAGCCAAAGAACAAGGATGTAAAACCTTCAATGGATACACTATGCTGGTAAGGCAGGCTGAGGAGGCCTGGAAAATCTGGAGCAATTCAAAAAAAAATAATCCACCGTATTTCTGGTAATTCTGTATTTTTGTCTGAAATAAAAAGATACGTAGAACCTAATGATGTGTAGAATGAAAAAAGTATTGCCCTTACTACTGGTCGCTTTGATGTTTATGGCTTGTGGAAATCAAACGGACAGGAAAGAAAACGCAAAAGCGATGGATTCATCCGAACCCGCCTTTATTGAAACCGATGTGCTGGATTTTCTGGAGAACAAGGAAAATCTGGTGGACAAAACTATCCGCATTAAAGGAATGGTGGCACATGTATGTGCGCATGGAGGAGCCCGGTTTTTCCTGATGCACCCCGACACCGAGGAACGGGTTAAGGTAAATATTGGTAATAACCTGCCCAGCCTCACACCCGATGTGGAAGGAAGCGATGTCGCGGTAATTGGGGTAGTAAAGGAATTACGGGTGGATAATGCCTATCTCGACAACTGGCAGGCAGAAGTGGAAGCCGGAATGCAGGAGTCAGAAAAGAAAATTCATACCGGAGAAGAAGGCCATGAAGACACAGAGCATCTGGCCTCACATGACCTGGAGCAAATTAATCAATATCGCCTGATGCTTACGGAAAGCGGGAAGGAATACCTTTCATTTTTCAGTATTGACTGTACAAAAATTGAGGAATTCAAATAGATTTCTTTACCTAAACGCCATAAAGGAGCCTGTAACCCCACCAACAGGCTCCTTTGTCGCAAATACATAAACAGGTAAAAAAACAAAAATACCTGCACGAGATGAACTTCAGAAAGATTGTCAGGATAACCCACCGTGATTTGGGATATTTCTTTTTTGCAATGACCCTTATCTATGCCCTTTCGGGGATCGGAATGAATCATTTGGAATCGTGGGATCCCAAATATATTATCAGCACAGAAGAAGCACAAACTAACCGTGCGATGCAGGGAAAAGAAACACAGGAAGAAACGGTGTTGCAAATAATGGCGGATTTAGGGTTAGAAAAAGTGTATAAGAAATATTATTTCCCAAATGAGAGACAGTTAAAAATTTTCATTAAGAATGGAAATGTAACCGTGGATATGCCGACAGGAGAGATCCGAATTGAAACCATCAGGCGGAGGCCCATATTTGGGGAATTTACCTATTTGCATTATGATCCGATAAAATATTGGACCTGGTTTTCCGATGCATTTGCCGTTGGGTTGATTTTGCTCGCTGGCACCGGGTTATTCATGGTAAAAGGAAAGCATGGAATAACACGGCGTGGAGCTATCTGGACTCTTGCCGGGATATTAATCCCATTGCTTTATCTGTTTTTATTGCTATAAAATCTAATAGATAGCGCTGGCCGTTTGAGGAAAAAATATCCATAAAGGATGAAGAGTAAAAAAATACACAGCGACGCAACAGTCCCAAGCGTCTATCGTATACCGTAAAATAAAAATAAAGTCAATAAACAACTGGAATTCAATGTGTTATCATGCAAGCCCACCCGTACACCTGCTACGGGTAAACACTGAATAAATACATGCGAAACTTAAGAAAATTTCAGTAAACAACGCATTTTTTATAGCTTCTCCACAAAAAATGAGGCTGTCTAAAAAGACAGCCTCATTTTTATAAAATTATCCCAATTATTTTACTGCATCCAGAATGGCTTTAAAAGCCTCGGGATTATTCATTGCCAAATCGGCAAGAACTTTCCGGCTGATGTCAATATTTTTTTCATGCAATTTACCCATAAAAACGGAATAGGACATTCCATGCTCACGGGTTGCCGCATTAATTCTTTGAATCCACAGCGCGCGGAAACTACGTTTTTTATTTCGTCTGTCGCGGTAGGCATACGTTTGGCCTTTTTCCCATGAATTTTTGGCGACCGTCCAGACATTTTTTCTTCTACCAAATTGACCTTTGGTACGGTTGAGCAGTTTTTTTCTCCGGTGTCGGGAGGCTACTGCATTTACTGATCTTGGCATCTTTTTTTCTTTTTTTTACTTCAGCGATTCCAATGAATTCTTTAGGTGCTGAAAGTAAGTTAAACAATTCATTACTTCGAGAGCATCTCTTTTACATTTGCAACATCTGCTTTATCAACGATGGCGAAATACGTCAGATTTCGTTTTCTCTTCGTTGACTTTTTCGTCAGGATGTGGCTTTTGTATGCATGCTTTCTTTTCAATTTTCCGCTGCCAGTAAACGTAAAACGTTTTTTTGCACTGGCTTTACTTTTCATTTTCGGCATTGCTACAAGTTTAAACCGTTAATAGTTGTATTTATCGCTTGGAGTTGTTACTTTTTGGGAGCAACAATCATAATCATTCTTTTTCCTTCGAGCTTAGGCATTCGTTCAACCTTACCATAATCGGCCAGTTCCTGAGCAAATTTCAGTAAGATTATTTCACCTTTTTCTTTATATATAATCGAGCGTCCTTTAAAAAACACATCGATTTTCACTTTTGCGCCTTCTTCGAGAAAGCTGATCGCATGTTTTAATTTAAAATTAAAGTCGTGATCATCTGTATTAGGGCCAAGGCGGATTTCTTTGATCACCACTTTGGCTGTTTTGGCTTTTATTTCCTTTTGTTTCTTTTTTTGTTCATAAAGAAACTTTTTGTAATTAATCACCTTACACACGGGCGGATTGGCACTTGGAGAAATTTCGACCAGATCGAGTTCCAGTTTTTCAGCCAGAACGAGCGCATCGCGAAGGTTCATTATCCCGGGTTCGACATTATCTCCGACAACGCGCACCACCGGTGCAGTAATCAAATGATTAATCCGATGCGGATTTTCTTCCCTTCTGTGCGGACGTTTATATCCGCCTTGAATAAAATTTGCTATAACCTAATCTCCTATCTTTTATTAAACAATTAAGCCGTGTCGCATTTATAGTTCGGAAGTAGCCTCCCGAACTTCTGTTGAAATACGTTCGATAAAGGCTTCCGTAGTCATGCTTCCCAAGTCTCCATCTCCATGTTTTCTTACGGAGACAAGGCCTTCGGCTTCTTCTTTTTCGCCGACGATGAGCATATAAGGCACTTTTTTCATTTCCGCATCGCGGATTTTACGACCTGTTTTCTCACTTCGCCAGTCAATTTGGGCGCGAATATCTGAATTTTTTAGCAATTTTAAAAGTTTTTCAGCATAATCGTTATATTTTTCGCTGATAGGAAGAATAATAGCCTGCTCCGGAGTCAGCCAAATGGGGAAATTTCCGGCACAATGCTCGATCAATACCGCCACAAAACGCTCCATAGAGCCGAACGGTGCGCGGTGAATCATTACCGGGCGGTGCTTTTCGTTATCACTTCCGGTATATTCCAGTTCAAAACGTTCCGGAAGGTTATAATCCACCTGAATGGTGCCCAGTTGCCATTTTCTTCCCAGGGCATCCCGAACCATAAAGTCCATTTTAGGGCCGTAAAATGCAGCTTCGCCATAGGCAATAACAGTCTCAAGCCCACGCTCCTGTGCTACTTCCATAATGGCCTGTTCGGCCTTTTCCCAATTTTCATCCGATCCGATATATTTGGATGGATTCAACGGATCACGAAGTGATATTTGCGTAATAAAATCTTTAAAATCGAGTGCATTAAAGATTTTCATCACAATATCCATTACACTTTTAAATTCATCCTTTACCTGGTCAGGCGTACAGAAAATATGGGCATCATCCTGGGTAAAACTTCTTACACGGGTTAACCCATGCAGCTCGCCACTTTGCTCATAGCGGTAAACGGTTCCAAATTCGGCATAACGAATCGGAAGGTCTTTGTAGGAATGCGGTTTATTGGCATATATTTCACAATGATGCGGACAGTTCATCGGTTTTAGGAAATACTCCTCCCCTTCCACCGGGGTAGAAATCGGGCGAAAACTATCGGCTCCATACTTTTGAAAATGTCCTGACGTTTTATACAGGTTTACATTTCCAATATGGGGTGTTATGACCTGTTCGTAGCCTGCCTTACGTTGTACCAATTTCAGAAAATCTTCAAGCCGGCCGCGTAGTTCGGCTCCTTTAGGTAACCAAAGGGGTAATCCAAGACCAACACGCGGTGAAAAGGCAAAAAGTTCCAATTCTTTTCCCAATTTTCTGTGGTCACGTTTTTTAGCCTCCTCCAGCAGCGCCAGGTAGTCGGTAAGTTCCTGTTTTTTTGGAAAAGTAATTCCATAAATCCGGGTTAACTGCTTTCGGGTTTCATCACCACGCCAGTAGGCCCCTGCGATACTCAAAAGTTTCACTGCCTTAATATGCCCCGTATCCGGAAGATGTGGCCCCCGACATAAATCGGTAAAGTTACCACTTTCATAAAAGGTAATCCGGCCATCTTCAAGGTCGTTAATCAACTCAATTTTATAGGGATCGCCTTTTTTGGTAAAGTAATCAAGTGCTTCCTGTTTTGAAACTTCCCGGCGCGTAAACACTTGTTTCTGACGCGCCAGTTCGAGCATTTTATTTTCGATTTTCGGAAATTCGTTGTCGGAAATGGAATAATCCCCGAAATCAATATCATAATAAAACCCGTTTTCAATGTCGGGTCCTATTCCAAATTTCACTCCGGGATAGAGCAATTCAATTGCCTCTGCCATCAAATGGGCCGACGAATGCCACATCGTGGCTTTTCCTTCCTGATCATTCCATGTCAGCAGTTGAACGCGGGCATCCTCCATAATGGGAAGAAGTGCATCCTGTAAGTTGCCGTTTACTTTTGCAGCTAACACATTGCGGGCGAGGCCTTCAGAAATCCCCTTTGCAATATCCATGGCAGAAATCCCTGCCACATATTTTTTTTCCGAACCATCGGGTAATGTTATCGTTATCATCATCATTAACTTTTAAAATCGAGTGCAAATTTACAAGAAAAACAAATATTATATATGAAGATTTTTTTATGAATTATTAATTCTATCTTCCGCACCCCTAAAACCGGTCAATGGATTACAAATTCTGTCCGCCGATTTTTGGCTCTGCCCTCCGGGGTATCATTGGCGGATACGGGATTCGTACTGCCCATCCCCTTGTAGCTTAACCGGGATGCAGCAATACCCATTTCAATAAGCCGGTGATAGACTGCCTGAGCCCGGTTCTCCGATAATATTTTATTATGTTGTCTTTCCCCGGTGTTGTCGGTATGGCCAATAATCTCCAAGCTGATTTCCGGGTTCCGGGTGAGTAATTCGGACACCAATTGCAATTCCGGGTTTGACTCCGGCTTAATCAAATATTTATCCGTATCAAAAAATATATTTCGGGTCACAAACGACTCACCACTTCGGACTGGAAAAAGAGGAACATCCTTTATAAACGGTGTAAGGGTTAAATGGTTTGCTTTAAGAAAAAACTGATCCGAATAATACAGGTATCCTTCCCGTCGGGCAGCAAGTAGATAGTCGTTCCCTGCGGGCAGGCATACTAAAAATTCTCCGGTACGGGCATCAGAGTAGGAAGCAATGCGTTCTTCACCCGATTGCAGGTCGGTCAATGTGAAGTAGGCTTTTAATGGGGTCTTTGTTTCCGCATCATAAACCTTCCCCTGAAGGTAAGTGACAGGAGAAGGCTGTGCCTCATCATATAAAGCAAAGGAATAAATGTCATACCGGCCAAGTCCGCCCAGTTTATCGCTCGAAAAATAGGCAATGGTACCCTCCGGACCCACCACAAGTGTCATTTCATCAGCATAAGTATTAATCGGATATCCAAGGTTCACCGGAGTACTCCACAGGGTATCGTTGAATTTTCGTGTATAAAAAAGATCTTTACCGCCCATCCCCAAATGACCATCAGACGAGAAATATAGCGTCTTCCCATCGGGATGAATAAATGGGGCCATTTCACTTCCCTGTGTGTTTATGGTTTTGCCCAGGTTTACAGGCGCACAAAGTGTTCCATCGTTGTTTATTGTTGAAAACCATAAATCAGTTTGACCATATCCTCCGGGCCGGTTACTGGCAAAGAACAGTGTTTTTCCATCCGATGAAACCGATGGCTGTGATTCCCATGCTGCACTATTTACCATGGAGCCAAGATTCACCGGTGTGCCCCATTGATTTCCGTCACGGTTACTTACGTACAAATCACAGCGTCCGTAGCTATCGGTGCGATCACATCCCGCAAAAAAAATGTATCGACCATCAGGCGACAGGGAGAGTGCACCCTCGTTACCGGCCGTATTCACCGGATTTCCCAGGTTGCGGGGGCATTGCCAGCCGCTGCTATCCCGATCGGCGATATAAAAATCTTCCGTCTCTCTGGTGCCGGTTGATAATCCGTGAAACGAAGGTGGTGCTTTAATTGTAAGCAGCAGTGACATTCCATCAATACGCAGGGCATTAATAAAATCATCATAAGGAGAATTTACCCTTTCTCCAAGATGAATAGGATGAAACGGCACCGGATTTTCGATTGCATCAAGTGCAAAATCGACTCTTTTCAGCATTTTTTCGACAAAACGGGCCGTTTCGCCCACAGGCTGAGCCAAGCGCTGAAATGCGCTGAAATGCCTACCAGAAGCCTCATACATCCCCATCCCGAGTTCGGTTCGCGCAAGCATTAACAAGAGATCCTCCTTATGCGCAGGATTTAATTCTAATGCTCTGGAATAGGCCTCTACAGCACGACGATCCTCTCCTATATTCAGATACAGATCGCCCATTAACACCCATGCATCGGTGTACAATGAATCCATACTAACCGCAGAATAAAGGTAGTTTAATGCTTTTGCATGCTCGTATACGCTGGCGGCAGCAGAAGCTTTTTCGAAGCTGATACGTGCCTTTCGACCCGGAATATGCTGCGCCGTAGCCGACTGTCCCCCTGCAAACAGAATTAGCGTAATGATTAAAAACCCTACTGCATTGCGAAGGATAAAGGCAGGTGATGATATACTATTCAAACGAGTTTGTTTTATCTATAATCGTGTAACGCAACACGGGATTAAAAAGTATTTTCAGCAGAATTACGAATAGATCTCATTTTTAAAGGCCTTGAGCGTATTCATCAAAAGTGCAGTAATCGTCATGGGTCCCACGCCACCAGGCACAGGAGTAATCCAGGAGGCTTTCGATGAAACCGCTTCAAAATCCACATCTCCGATCAGTTTAAATCCTGATTGCGTAGTTTCCGATGGAACCCGGTGAATTCCCACATCGACAACAACTGCACCTTTTTTAACCCAATCGGCTTTTACAAAAAGAGGTTTTCCGATTGCGGCAATAATAATATCGGCAGCAGAAAGGATTTCAGCCGTATTTACGGAATAACTATGCAGAGTTGTGACCGTTGCATTTCCCGGATTTGCCTTGCGGGAAAGCAACAGGCTCATGGGAGTACCCACAATATTCGACCGACCTAACACAACACAATTTTTACCTTCGGTTTTAATGTTAAAATGCTCAAAAAGCATTAGAATTCCGTAGGGTGTTGCCGGCAAATAAGCGGGCAATCCGGCAACCATTTTACCAACGTTCACGGGATGAAATCCATCCACATCTTTTGCCGGGTCGATGGATTGAAGCACTATATCTTTATGAATAGCTTCCGGTAAGGGAAGTTGCACAATCACACCATCAATTTCTTCATCTTGGTTAATAAACCGAATTACTTTCAATAACTCTTCCTGCGATGTATCAGCAGGTAAACGATATAGCGTAGAGGTAATGCCGACTGAGCGACAGGCTTTTTCTTTATTGGCTACATAGGTTTGGCTTGCCGGGTCATCGCCAACCAATACAGCGGCGAGGTGCGGCGCTCTCTTTCCGGAGTCGATTATTTCGGCCACTTCAGCTTTTATTTTTTCCCGATAGGCAGCGGAGGCTTTTACTCCATCAATGATTTTCATGGGCAATCGATTTACAAGGTTATAAAATCAATAAAGAACAAACATTTTTGAGGATGCTTGTGGTAAAAAAACAGCATAAGAAGAAACAATACAGGGCTGTGAAAGTTTTCTGGTTTAGCGCATTTTTGGATTATTCCGCATCATCCGCATCATATTTTTTGCGCCGGATCCACTCATAGCTTTCATCATTTTCCGGGTTTCACTAAATTGCTTAATGAGTTGGTTCACCTCCTGGACGGTAGTTCCGGAGCCATCGGCAATCCGGCGTCTACGGCTTCCATTTAATATTTCGGGATTTGCACGTTCTTCTTTCGACATGGAGTGAATAATAGCCTCGATGCTTTTAAATGCATCATCATCAACGTCCACATTTTTCAATGCTTTTCCCATACCGGGAATCATGCCCATGAGATCTTTTACATTACCCATTTTTTTAATTTGCTGAATCTGGGACAGGAAATCATCAAAATTAAATTGATTTTTGGCAATTTTTCGTTGCAGAGTCCGGGCTTGTTCGGCATCAAATTGTTCTTGTGCTTTTTCAACGAGAGAAACGATATCCCCCATACCGAGAATACGGTCGGCCATACGTTTCGGATAGAAGACATCAAGGGCCTCCATTTTTTCGCCCAAACCCACAAATTTGATGGGTTTATTCACTACCGCTTTAATAGTAAGAGCTGCTCCACCACGGGTATCCCCATCGAGTTTCGTTAAAACCACTCCATTATAATCCAACCGTTCATTAAATGTTTTGGCAGTATTCACCGCGTCTTGTCCGGTCATGGAATCGACAACGAACAGCGTTTCCTGTGGTTTTGCCGCGGCCTGAACTGCGGCAATTTCGTTCATCATCTGCTCGTCGATGGCCAGGCGGCCAGCGGTATCGATAATCACCGTTGTGAAGCCATTTGCTTTAGCATGTTTGAGTGCCTCGCCAACGATAGCCACCGGATCTTTGCTGTCGTCACGAAAAAATACTTCAGCATTGACCTGTTCACCTAATACTTTTAATTGATTAATAGCTGCTGGCCGATAAACATCCCCTGCTACAAGCAACACTTTCTTTTTCTTTTTACTTTGCAGAAAATGGGCCAACTTGGCAGTGAAAGTAGTTTTTCCGGAACCCTGCAAGCCGGCAATAAGAATAACCGATGGATTTCCTTCAAGCGACAGGGGGGCTTCTTCCCCTCCCATGAGGGCAGTCAGTTCATCATGTACAATTTTCACCATGAGTTGCCCGGGTGAAACCGCGGTAAGTATTTTTTGACCCAACGCCTTTTGTTTAACCTCTTCGGTAAAACTCTTCGCCACCTTAAAACTAACGTCGGCGTCCAGCAAGGCCCGACGCACTTCTTTCAGGGTTTCAGCCACATTGATCTCCGTAATGTGGCCTTGTCCTTTCAGTATCTTAAACGACTTTTCAAGCCTGTCACTTAAACTTTCAAACATAATTTTCAATTTTTAGTGACGGCAAAGGTAAAAAGAATTTAAAAAGCGATGGGCCGGAAATCATTCATTGGCTGAATCTTTTCCGGCATTTTTGCAAAAAAACAACGATTCTTTGTTAAAAAAGGTGAATTTTAATACCAAATGCAGTTTTTTTTATCTATTTTTGTTGTCGCACTGACTGTAACAGACAATTCAAGCATAAAAAAATCGAAAATAGTTACGAAAACCCAAACATGTCTAATTAAAAATCAAGTCAAATGAAAAAACTTACTTTTTTGGTAATGGCTTTGGTTCTTGGCCTTACAACAATAGCACAAGTTCCGACAACCTTACCTGATGACTTTGAAGCTTACACTGCAGGGCAGAAACTGGCCCAGCAAAATCCTGACCTCTGGACCACCTGGAGCAACGCCCCCGGTGGTGCTGAAGACCCATTGGTTTCAGATGCCCAGGCTTCAAACGGATCCAATAGTGTAGTCATTACCGCTGGTAACGACTGTGTACTTCCTCTGGGTGACCTTACGGAAGGAAAATGGAATTTAAAATTCAAGATTTATGTACCAACCGGATTTATCGGTTATTACAATGTATTGCATGCCTTCGACGGCGCAGCCAGCGAATGGGGCACACAGGTTTATTTTGGAGCCGATGGTGCCGGTAGCGTAGATGGTGGTGCAGCCAGTGCTGCCACTTTTACCTACGAATACGACACCTGGATTCAGGTGGAGAACGTGATTAACCTGACCTTTGACCAGGCTACGGTAATCATTGATGGTGTTGAGCTCGTTACCTGGCAATGGAGCATGGGAACATTTGGTGAACCCGGCCTCAACCAACTCGGAGCCGCCAATTTCTTTGCGTGGGACGAAGAAGGTACACCTACTTTCTACCTCGACGAAGTGGATCTTGTGGATATGAGCGGTGGTGGTATCGGCGCTCCTCCGGCTAACCTTACCGGTGAAGTCGTTGATGACTTTAATATTCAGCTTTACTGGGAAGCCCCGGGCGCTGCACCCTTGGTATGGGATCAAATCGATGCACTTGGCGAAACTTACGGTAAATCAGCACAGGATTTTGAAGCATCGTACGATATTTATGATGCCGAAGTTGCGGCTGACTTTGTTCTTACCGAAGGTACCACACTGACAAAAGCCGCATTCCGTTATTTCTACAATGCCGCCAACGCAGGCAATACCGACCCTCGTGCCTTTAACGTAAGCATTTTCCCCGATGAAAGCGGACTCCCCGGAGAAACAGCCACCTATACAACAACTACCGTAGAAGTTACCCCGGACGAAAATGGCGTATTTATCGCTGATTTAACAGATCCGATCACACTGGACGCCGGTACCTACTGGATTGGCTTTAATATAATCCTTGAATACGGAACTGCGGAAATTCAAGGATATGCCGGCCAACGTGCCGCCACCGATAACGACACTCCCGCTTACTGGAGAAATCCAGGCGATGGATTTGGTACAGGCTTTACCACCTGGTCGCCGGACGTGAACTCTGAGGGAGGTGACCCTGAAGATATTTGCTTTGCACTCTATGGCTCAACCGCTACAGCTGATGCACTCGCTGCTATGCAAAATTTTGTCTCTGTAGAAAAAGAACACAATTTCCAACCCGTTCTTTTGGATGTTACTACTACAGCAAAGACAAAAATATCCGGCACCAATACCCTTCAACCAAAAAGTCTGATCGGTTATAATGTATACAGAAATGGTACTTTAATTGCAGAAGAAATTGAAGCCCTTTCTTACCTCGACGAAGGCCTTGATCCCGGTATGTATCTCTATGCGGTTACTGCAGTCTACACCGAAGGTGAATCCGACCCGGCAGGCCCGTTACCCATGGAAATTACTGCAGGCGTTCCGGTAATCACCGTTTCTCCCAATGTACTCAGTGCTAATGTAGTATATCCCAATCCAACCGAAAAAACATTAACCATCGGAAACACCGGTAACGGAGATCTGATGTTCGAGATTTGGGCAACATTTAACAGCGATAAGAAAGCTGCATTTACGCACAAACCCCACACTTTCAAATCGGCTCCTGCTGGAACTGCTGATCTGGTATCAGCACAAGGTACAACCAAACCCGTTTATAATGGCGGAAACAGTCGTGAAATGTTATGGGATAATGCAGGATCGATTGGCGTATCTACAAGTGGTTTGATCTCTGGCGGATACGGTGGAGTAGGTGCAACTGATAACCTTGTTAATGTTGCTGATGATTTCATCGTACCCATGGGCGAACAGTGGACCATCGAGTTTATTCATACCGAAGGTTTCACAACCGAAACTGCCCCGGTAACTCCGACAGGTTTTGGTGTTATCATTTATTCGGATAATTTTGGCGTTCCTGGTGATATTCTTTATGAAGAAATTATTCCCTGGACAAACTACGATTCGCAGGATCTGGTACTGGGTATGCCTCAAACTATGGATGCCGGCCATTACTGGCTTTCTGTATATGCATGGTTCGAAGACGGTGCTGATATCACGGATCACCGCTGGAACTGGTACTATGGCGTCAACCCGATTGAACATGAAGCAGTACTTCAGGATCAGCCTGGCTTCTTCGGTGGTATGGATTGGACTAAAATTGGTCCTACCGGACTGGGTATTGATGGCTATTCTATGTTCTTTGTAATTGAAGGAACATCCGTACAAACCGACAACTGGCTCTCCTTTGAACCTCAGGGTGGTCTGGTAATTCCCGAAGAATCAACCGCAGTAACGGTTACTTTCGACCCCATGGGAATTATGGAGCCGGCTAACACCAGCTACACCGGAACCATTCATATTTACCACAACGACCCAAGTGCTCCGGTTAAAAACATTCCGGTTGCCATGGGCGTAACCAGTGTAGGTATTGGCGAAAACGAAGCAACTTATGTACTCGTTTACCCAAATCCTTCTACAGGGATTATGAACATTCAGTCCAATGAAACAATCCGCACCGTACGTGTGATGAACCTCGCCGGACAAACCGTGGTTTCAACGGATGTTAATGCAGCCCGTTACACGGTAAATGCATCTGATTTGCAAACTGGTATCTATTTTGTTCAAATTGAAACCGAAAGTGGAATCAACACGCAAAAAATTACGGTTAAATAGTCAATAGTTTTTTACAAAGTCTTTTTAAGGCCCTGAAGGTTTATACCGGAAGGGCCTTTTTTTTGCGCATCAGGGGTAAAATTACCCTTCGTTATGGATAATGCATTACGGCCGTAAAAAAAAACCCGGTGTCATCTGACACTGGGGTTTATAACGTAAACACAGTAGTATAACCTATTCAATTATTTCCAGCCACCCATACGTATCTTCCACATCACCGTATTGGATAGCCTGCAATTTTTCGTAAAGTTTGGTTGACCACGGTCCCGGTTTTCCATCTTTACTGTAAATAAAAGCTTTTCCAGTATCACGATCGACAATTTTTCCGATAGGAGAAATTACAGCCGCAGTTCCGCATGCTCCAGCCTCTTCAAAAGTACCAAGTTCATCCACGTGGATGTGACGGAGTTCAACCTCCATGCCAAGGTCTTTTGCAATTGTTCTCAGGCTCATATTCGTAATCGAGGGAAGAATGGTGTGTGAATCAGGTGTAATATAGCGATTACCGATTATTCCAAAAAAATTTGCCGGGCCAGCTTCATCAATATAATGTTTCTCTTTGGCATCGAGAAATAACACATTACCAAATCCCTCTTTATGTGCCCGTTCGGAAGCACGCAGAGAGGCGGCATAATTTCCACCTACCTTTATATGCCCGGTACCCAATGGAGCAGCGCGGTCATAGTCGCGTACAATCTGAAAGTCGACTGGTTTAAAACCCTGTTTGAAATAGGGCCCGACCGGGGTAACAAAAACCATAAACATATACTCACTGGCCGGCTTCACTCCTACCTGAGCACCTGAACCAATAAGTAACGGCCTCAGGTAAAGGGATGCACCGGTTCCATAAGGAGGAACAAAACGCTTATTCAGCTGAATCACCTTTTTAATAGCTTCGCCGAACAACTCCTCAGGTACTTCCGCCATCATAACGCCCTCGGCTGAACGTTTCAGACGCTTGGCGTTTTCCTGCCAACGGAAAAGGCGAATCTTTCCATCTTGTCCACGAAAGGCTTTCATTCCTTCAAATGCCTCCTGCCCGTAATGCAGGCATGAGGCAGCCATATGCATTGGGATATACTCAGAAGAAGTTACTTCCAGCTCACCCCATTTACCATCACGGTAAAAACAGCGCACATTATAGTCGGTTTTCTGGTAACCAAAAGGCAGTGCGCCCCAATCTATAGTATTCATAATATGTAATTTATGTGGGTTGATAATTTCCAGTTTTCTGGACTGCTAAATTAGTATTAAACCCATAGAAATCCAATTTTCATTTACAAACTGCGGACAAATAATAATAATTTGCTGGCATTTAACAGGCGAATGCGCCCCTTTTCGTATCTTTAAGGCATGGTACTCGCTGTTGATTTGGGTGTTAAAACCGGCCTGGCGTTGTTTTCAAAAAACGGGCAATTATGCTGGGTCAGGTCAGGTAATTTCGGTTCTGCAGCCCGGCTTAAAAAAGCCATTCCTGCTATTTTAGCCCCGTTGGCTAACGATGGAATCCTGGTTTTGGAGGGCGGGGGCGATTTAAAAAACAGCTGGAGTAACGCAGCTAAACTGCAGAGAATTACGGTTGTTGCATTACAAGCCAGTGATTGGCGTAACGATTTATTTTATTCACGCGACCAGCGCACCGGGAAACAGGCGAAAATTCATGCGCTAAAAATGGCCCACAACTTAATCCGGGAATCCGGAATCGCAGCGCCAAAATCATTAACCGACGATGCAGCTGAAGCCTTTTTAATTGGCTACTGGTTTCTGAATTATTATCTCGTGTAAAACAAAATTAAAATCAAACCTTCGGGGTTGTCATTTTGTCAGTAGGCTCGCCATGGCATATCCTTTGCTATTGCCCCTGCCAGAATTAAAACAATTGATAACACATAAAAAAATTAAGAAAAATGCAAAACGGTAAGATCAATGTTCAAACCGAGAACATTTTCCCCATTATTAAAAAATTTCTCTATTCAGATCATGAAATTTTTCTCCGAGAAATCATCTCCAATGCAGTTGATGCGACTCAAAAACTAAAAACGCTCGTAGCACTGGGTAAATACAAAGAAGACCTTGGTGATTTAACAATTAAGGTAACACTGGATAAAAAAGCCGGGACGCTAACCGTAACTGACCGGGGTATTGGGATGACACAGGATGAGGTGGAGAAATATATCAATCAAATTGCCTTCAGTAGTGCCGAAGACTTCGTAAAAAAATTTAAAACCAAGAGTGAATCAGAAATGAATGCCATCATTGGGCATTTTGGTCTGGGCTTTTACTCTTCTTTCATGGTTTCTGATAAGGTAGAAATCAATACTAAGACATATAAGAAAGGAGGGGCAACAAAACCGATACATTGGGATTGTGACGGAAGCCCTGACTATACCCTATCGGAAGGTCAGCGTGACGAACGGGGAACAGAAATTGTAATGCATATTTCCAACGATGCCCGTGAATTTCTCGAAGAATACCGTATTCTCTCGCTCTTAAAAAAATACTGCAAATTCTTACCTGTACCCATTGAATTTGGAACAGAGAAAAAGACCCGAACGCTCACAGATGAGCAGGATGAAAAAGGAGAACCCAAAACAGAAACCTATGATGCGCCCCGGATAATTAATAATCCAAACCCGGCGTGGAAAATGAAACCGGCCGATCTGAAAGAAGAGGATTATAATGCATTCTACCGCGAGCTCTATCCCATGGTTTTTGAAGAACCCCTCTTTAATATTCATCTGAATGTTGATTATCCCTTCAACCTAACCGGAATACTCTATTTTCCAAAAGTTAAAAATAAAATTGAAGTTCAGAAAGAAAAAATTCAGCTTTATTGTAATCAGGTTTTCGTTACCGATGAAGTATCGGGAATTGTCCCTGACTTTTTAACCCTCCTTCATGGTGTAATTGACTCACCGGATATTCCGCTGAATGTTTCACGAAGTTACTTACAAAGTGATTCCAATGTAAAAAAGATTTCCAACCATATCATGAAAAAAGTTTCCGATAAGCTGGAGGAAATCTTCACCAATGACCGGAAAAACTTTGAAGCAAAATGGGATGATATCCGAATTTTTATTCAGTATGGAATGATTTCGGAACCAAAGTTTAACGAGAGGGCCAAAAAATTTGCCCTGCTAAAAAACACCGCAGGTGAGTATTTTACACTGGAAGATTATAAAGCACATATCGAAACACTGCAGAAAGACAAAAATAATACGCTGGTGTACCTCTACACTACCGATGTCGATGGGCAACACACCTACATCAATGCAGCAAAAGAAAGAGGATATGATGTACTCGTTTTTGACGGACCTATTGACAACCACTTCATTAACCACATGGAGCAGGAAATGGAAAATACTACCTATAAACGTGTGGATGCGGAGGTGATTGATAAATTGATAGAAAAGGAAGAAAGTGTACTATCGAAATTGACCGAAGAACAAATCAATCAATTAAAACCGCTATTTGAGAAAGACCTTGAAAAATCACAATTCGAAGTAAAGGCAGAGCACCTCAGCGAACAAGATTTGCCTGTAATTATCACACAAAACGAGTATATGCGGCGGATGAAAGATATGGCGAAAATTGGAGGAGGAATGGAGTACATGAACAATATGCCTGACAATTACACTTTAGTTGTGAATACGAATCATCCATTGATGGGGCGAATTTTGGAAATGCAGGAAGAATCGGAAAAAGAAAACCTGGTAAAACAAATCCGTGACCTGGCATTCTTATCCCATAACCTGCTGAAAGGAGAAGCCTTAAATAATTTTGTTAAACGATCGGTTGAACTATTGTAAGTTATTCCTAAATAATCATGAACGCATGAAAAACAAAAACGTTATTATTTTTATTGTCGCTATAGTGGCAATATTGGTCATTTGGTCGGTAGGTGCATACAATGGACTCGTAAGCGCAGAAGAAGGCGTTGATGCACAATGGGCACAGGTAGAAAATGTATACCAGCGTCGCGCAGATTTAATTCCTAACCTTGTAAATACAGTGAAAGGCTATGCCGATTTTGAACAACAAACGCTAACGGATGTAATTGAGGCCCGGGCAAAAGCTACTTCGGTGCAAATTGATCCTGCGAATATCACAGAAGCCAATGTAGAACAATTTCAGGCCGCACAGGAGCAACTCAGCGGTGCTTTGTCACGCTTGCTGGTTACGATTGAACGTTATCCTGAATTAAAGGCGAACCGCAATTTTCTGGAACTACAGGCGCAGCTGGAAGGAACAGAAAACCGAATAACCGTGGAAAGAAACAAATTCAATGAGACTGCAAAATTATACAATACTTCCATCAGAAAATTTCCCAAAAACCTTTTTGCCTCTCTTTTTGGCTTCGATCGGAAAGGATATTTTACAGCAAAAGAAGGTGCTGAAAATGCACCGGTGGTTGAATTTTAATATTTCAGGATCATGCCAAAACCAGCAAAAGACTTTTTTAATAACATTCAAAAAGATACCATTCGACAAGCCATTATGAATGCCGAACTGGATACTTCAGGAGAAATCCGTGTACACATTGAAAACGAATGCCCGGGTGAAGTAATGGAGCGCGCTGCCTTTGTTTTTAATAAGCTTAATATGCACAAAACAAATAAAAGAAATGGTGTACTCTTTTACCTGGCGCTTCGCCATCGAAAATTTGCCATAATCGGCGATCTGGGAATTAACGCAGTAGTTCCTGAAAAATACTGGGATAATATTAAGGAACAACTGATTGAAAAATTTGCCGAAGGAGACTTTTGCAATGGACTGGCCGATGCCATAACACAAACAGGATTGCAGTTAAAAAAACACTTTCCTTTTCAATCCGACGACGAGAACGAACTAAACGATGAGCTTTCTTTCGGCGAAAACTAAACATGGACTATGAAACGTATCTCAATTTTTGCAGCCGCGCTTATACTTTTCACCGGAACGCTGTTTGCGCAGAAGGTTCCTGATCGTCCCTACCCTCCCCGACTTGTTAATGATCTGGCCGACGTACTCACCATACAGCAGGAAAATGAAATCGAATCCTTTCTGGTTGATTTCTCGAAAGGTTCTTCCACTCAGATTGTGTTAATCACCATCACTACGCTGAATGGTTATGATAAAGCAGACTTTACCTATAAAATTGGTGAAGAATGGGGAGTTGGACAAGCGCAAAAAGATAATGGCATTGTCATGCTGGTAAAACCCAAAACCCCACAGGAAAACGGAGAAGCATTCATTGCGGTGGGCTATGGTCTTGAGGCCGTGATTCCTGACGCCATAGCATCCAGGATCGTAAATCAGGAATTGATTCCAGCGTTCAAAAACAATAATTATTACCAGGGAATTGCACAGGGATTAACCGTGCTAACAGAATTAGCAAATGGTGAATATCCGTATCAGGAATATAAAAAAGAGGTGGCAGGGGCCGAAGGTTTTGGTGCGCTTCCAATTCTGCTTTTAATCATTTTCTATTTTCTGTTTTTGGGACGTCGCCGCAGGTATTACAATACAGGTAAAAAGGGCAGCAGTTTGCCTTTCTGGCTCATTCTATGGGGCTTAAACAGTGGCCGTAGTGGATCCAATGGGTACTGGAATGAATTCAATTCAGGGCGTGGTCACTTTGGAGGAGGCAACAGTGGATTTGGAGGATTTGGCGGCGGTTCGTTCGGCGGTGGCGGAGCAGGCGGTTCATGGTAAAAATATCACTCCAGTCTACTTTCACCCCTTGAAAAAAAACGAATTTATTCATATTTTGTTTGTTCTTGTCAGGACTTTTTGCCAACAAGTCAG
>RZYD01000040.1 GCA_009930445.1 Bacteroidia bacterium
CCTTAAAAACAACTATTGTGTTTATTATGAAAACAAAAAAAGACAAAAAAGTCATTTCCACCGCTTCAGCTAGTGAAGAAGTAGTGGAGCCTCCAAGCGCCAAACTGAGCGTCACAAGAGAAACCCTGCCTACTGCATCGGATATTCTGGAGCAGGAAACACGGATCTCCCCCGACACCCGGCGCTTCATTTCCACCTATTTCCCTGCCACTACCATCAGGGAATGGAACAACTGGAAATGGCAAATTAAAAACAGCATAACCACACCCGACCGACTTATCACTTTCTCTCCGCTCTCCGGTTCCGAAAACAACGCATTTATCCAAAATCCTACATTACCTTTTCGAATCACTCCTTATTATCTTAGCCTTTTTTCAGAAAAAGAAGAGAATAATCCCCTTCGCAAAACCATGATACCCACGCATCATGAGCTGGAAATCCATACCGGTGAAGAAACCGATCCACTCGACGAAGAGGGTGATTCTGTTCTTCCAAATCTCGTGCACCGCTATCCCGACCGGGTTCTTTTTCTGGTAACCAACCGCTGTTCGGCCTATTGCCGCTACTGTACCCGCACACGAATGGTTTCACAACGAAAAAACGAATGTACCTCCCTCTCACGCTGGAATGATGCACTGGCTTACATCCAGGCACACGAAGAAATACGGGATGTTCTTATTTCAGGAGGTGATCCGCTTACTTTATCCGACAGGCATCTCGAATATCTGTTATCGCGCCTGAAAATGATCCCCCACATTGAGATTATCCGTATCGGAACCAAAGTACCCATGGTGCTGCCCATGCGCATCACCACGCACCTTACTGCCATGCTCAAAAAATACCACCCATTGTACATAAGCATTCACATTACACATCCCGATGAATTTACTCCTGAGAGCGAAACAGCACTCAACCGTTTAGCCGATGCAGGAATTGTACTGGGTAGCCAGACTGTCTTACTGAAAGCAATCAACGACCAGCCGGAAATCTTTATGAAACTTGTGCATAAAATGCTTCTATGCCGCGTCAGACCATACTATCTGTATCAATGTGACCCGGTTCAGGGCACACAACATTTCCGTACACCAGTTGCAAAAGGACTTGAAATTATCCATAGTCTGCGCGGATTCACCTCGGGTTATGCCATTCCACATTATGTGATAGATGCACCCAATGGCGGAGGGAAAATACCCTTGCTGCCCGACTATGTAGAAGGATATGACGGGGATAACCTGCTCTTACGCAACTATCAGGGCCATCGGTTCTCCTACCCCGATACCGCACAATAACCTGCCGAATATGAAAACAAAAATCATCGGGCTTACCTACGATTTACGTAGCTCTTATCGCGCAATGGGCTTTTCAGAAGAAGAAACTGCGGAATTCGATAAAGAAGAAACCATAGAAGCACTGGAGGAAGCCATACAACAATGTGGCTATAAAACCCGAAAAATCGGGAATATTTACGAACTCACCCAATGTCTGGCTGCAGGCGAACGCTGGGATCTGGTTTTTAATATTGCAGAAGGAATGTCAGGCGCCTGCCGCGAATCGCAGGTGCCGGCATTACTGGATGCATACCGCATACCCTACACCTTCGCCAACCCACTAACCCTGGCCATCACCCTGGATAAAGCCTATACCAAAATGGTATTGAAAAACCATGGCTTTGATATGCCTCAATTTTTCAGAATATCCTCCTCCCATGAGCTGAATGGCCTGCCTGTTCAGTATCCTGTTTTCGTAAAACCCGTGGCTGAAGGCACAGGAAAAGGAATTGGGAATGAAAGTATTATCGATTCCTTTTCTGCACTGACCGCCCAGGTCGAAAAACTCCTTGAAAAACATCAGCAACCGGTTATTATTGAGGAATATCTTCCCGGAAGAGAATTTACAGCAGGAATAACCGGCACCGGAAAACAGGCTCAGGTTCTTGGTATTATGGAAGTTATTCCCGAATTCTCTACCGAACCTATTATTTATGGTTACCATACGAAAGAAAACTATCAGTCGCTGATTCACTATGCCCTGGTAAATGGCCCATTAGCGGATGAAATCGCTGACCTCGCACTCTCCTCCTATCAAATTCTGGGATGCGAAGATGCCGGAAGAGTGGATATAAAACTCAATGCTACCGGAAAACCTTGTTTTATTGAAATCAACCCGTTGGCCGGCCTCAACCCGGTACACAGCGATTTGCCTATACTCTGCAAACTCGCGGGAATCTCCTACCTGTCGCTAATAAAAAAAATTCTTGGCTCGGCAGAAAAAAAAATGAATCCCGCGGGTAACACCCCTGTTTAATACCTGTTTCTTTACTTTTATTGATATTATGCGTGTTAAAATGAAAAAAGTAGTCATTCTTATCAACAGCATTGCCGACAATGCACCGGAAGATGAACTGGATGTTCTGAATCAGGTTTGCTTTGCAGAAGAAATCCTTGAAGCACTTGGATATGAAACCTATCGTGAATTTATGAATATGGATTTCCCGGCACTCCGGCAAAAAATAAACCAGATCCAACCCACGGTTATCTTCAATCTGGTAGAAGGTATGGATCATAATGCCCGCGTGCTTTTTCTGTCCACTGGATTTCTCGATGCACTGGGCTACCCGTATACCGGTAATACATCGATTCCGATGTTTCTCACCAACGACAAAGTGCTATCAAAAGAAATCATGACCCTGGCCGGAATTCCTACACCACCTTGGTTTACCGCACAGGCCTTTGAAGGTTTCAGCGACGATCGGATCTTTATTGCCAAACCGATATGGGAGGATGCCTCCGTGGGAATTGATGATTACAGCGTTTTTAAAGGAAGCGAAGAGAATATTTCCCGGTACCGGGAAAAGTATGGGTCAAATAACTTTTTTCTGGAAACCTATGTTGAAGGGAGAGAATTTAATATTTCGGTAATCGAATATCCTGACGGACCCCGGGTATTGCATCCTGCAGAAATGTGCTTCTGCAACTATCCGAAAGAGAAACCGCGTATTGTAGGCTATACAGCAAAATGGGACGAAAATTCATTTGAATACCAAAACACCCGGCGAAGTTTTGAACTTGACGAAAAAGATACGCAGTTAATCGTGAAACTCGAGGAACTGGCCTATCAGTGCTGGGATGTTTTCCATCTTTGTGGCTATGCACGAATTGATTTTAGAGTCGACAATCAGGGCAATCCGTGGGTTCTTGATATTAATGCTAATCCTTGCCTATCGCCCGATGCCGGATTAATCGCAGCATGTCGCCATGCGAATATTACCGAAGAAGAACTATTTAACCTGATTATTAAAGCAGCCATACGATGAAAACAGGAATAATCTTTCGTGACCGGCTTTTTCCGTCCGACTTGCATATTCTGGTAAAAATTGTAGAAAATACAGGATTCTTTCGTAAAGATGAGGCGCTGGTAGCAGGCGAACTTATGGAAGAAAATCTAAAATTCGGCGCCAGCTCCGGCTATCAGTTTTTCGTAGCAGAAAATGCAGGAATACCTGTTGGGTTTGCCTGTTATGGAAAAATCCCATGTACCAAATATGCCTATGATCTATATTGGATCGCCGTTGCCAAAACGGAACAGAATAAAGGCATTGGAAAAGCCCTGCTCAACCTAACCGAAAAGGCAGTAAAAAAACAGGGAGGTACAATGCTTTATATTGAAACCTCCGGAAAAAAACTTTATGAAAACACCCAAAAGTTCTATTCGGCAAACCATTATACACACCTGGCAGTATTTGACGATTTCTATGATATCGGAGATTCAAAATGGGTGTATAGAAAAAATCTTGACTAATTATTATACTTTTACCCGATTCATAGTAAATTCAATACGATGATAATACATTCCATTCATGAGGCAAACTATACCCCCTCTCCCGAAGGCGTTAAATTCGCACGCTTGTATGCCAGCGAAAACCTTGTGGTAGCCCACATCATCCTTGCTCCCCATCAAACACTCGCCGCCCATAAAGTACCCGGTGATGCCTGTTTATACATCCTTGAAGGTACCCCGGATATCACCCTGGGAACTGAAAAACGAACCTGTTCAGCCGGACAATTGATAGAGAGTCCTAAAAATATTGAGAAAATTCTGGCCAACCCTACCGATGCCCCGGCCCGAATCATGGTAATTCGTGAAATGTAAATTGCTATTATACAGTTACTTTTTGCGTGTATTAGCCCATTATACATCATAGTAAACGAAAAAGCAATATCAAATTAAAAAAATTCATAACATTTTGAATCATATCGTCAACTGATATCAAAGGCCATCATCCATCCCATACAATAAATACAATCAGGAAAAAACTGAAAAAAAGAAAATTCAAACGATTTTAACAATCCTACGTACTCAGACCCACCCATAAAATTACGAAACATAAAAAATCCAAAACGACGCGAAATCAATGCGGAAAAACAGAAATCCGAGAAGGAAGATTAAAAAAGATCATTACCGTTGTAAAGCATTGGCTAACAATCGAATAATCTGAAAAAGGGGAAAGCCGGATCCAGACACAGAATAAGGCGTTTTTAGGAACGATCCGGAATTTTTCAACACCAGATACCAGAGAAAGGAATTATGGGCTAAAATCGCATAAAATTAAGCCAAATGAAGAAAAGCGGGTTTTCTGCCCTAAAAAAACTTACTTTATAAAAATATAAGTCAGACTTGAATATTGGCCAGTTTTCATAGCGTTAAAATTCGAAACTATACCCGATGAGAGTGCACGAAAAAAATGCAGTTTACGGGAACGGTATTTTTCACTCAGCATCGAAATATAAAAAGCATCGAAAAGCATGGGAAATGATTTCAAGTAGCGAAAGCCATGAGAAGAGCAAAACAGTGAGATCATATTAGCGGGAGCGAAATGGGAGAGATGTCGGGGAACATCCCATGCGGCCCAAAAGGTTCCATAATGATGCGCATCATAGCACGCAGGGTTGGGAACAGCCACCACGGCTAGTCCGCCGGGAGCCAGCAACCGATAAATTTCCTCTACCCGTTCGTGCAGCGAATCCACATGTTCCAAAACATGCCAGAGGGTAATCACCTCGAAAGAGCCATCCGCGAATGTCTTCAAAGCGGTTTCAGGAAAAACATTCAGGTGAAAATTTTGCGTTGCAAAGGACGCTGCTTTTTCATCGGGTTCGACACCGGTTACCTTCCAGCCTTTTTTTCGACAGGCTGCAAGAAACTCGCCGGTGGCACATCCAATATCCAATAACGATCCGGCAGGATGCAGGGCTGAAATCCTTGCAATTTTTCGGTGAATAGTAAAATTTCTAATCCGCTGATAAGTAAAAGCAATAAACCCTTTTTGCGTATTTGAATGGGCAATATAGGCTTTGGATTTATAATAAGCGCCCAGCGCGTCAGCGTTTGGGCGCGGGTTGGTAAATCTAAAACCACATTCATTGCATTGCGACACAGTAAAAACCTGGCCACTTAAAAAATGATCCGGAATTTTATGTGCGGCAATAATCTGTTCAGAATTACATAAAGGACAGTTATTCAATGTTTTCATAGGGTTGTTTCACGTGGAACAAGTTAATTACTTTCCAAGATATACGAGCAGGACAGCAATATCAGATGGCGAGACGCCACTGATACGTGATGCCTGGCCGATTGTTGTGGGTCGTATTGCCATTAACTTTTCTCTGGCTTCATACGACAGGCTTTGCAATTTCATATAATCAAAATCAGGGCGCAACGACAGATTTTCCATGGAGGCAAGTTTATCCACCATCTCTTGTTCTTTTTGAATATATCCTTCATATTTCACCAAAATCTCCGCTTCATCCATCACTTCCTGGTCATCCCCAATCTGTTGAGCAAGAAAATTACGTAGTTTACTATCGCCCTGCTGTAAAGTCGAAATGGAAACCTGAGGGCGTAAAAGAAGAATGGCCAGCTTTTGCTTTTCGCGGAGCGGTGTGGTTTGAATTTCTTCAAGCCTGGGATTGATATCATCAGGGCGTGCTCCATGGCTTTTCAGAAAATCAATTAATTGGGCAACCTTTTCTCGTTTTTCATTAACCCTTTCCATGCGTGCCATGGAGGCTAATCCTAACCGATAACCCACCGGAGTGAGACGAAGATCGGCGTTGTCCTGCCGAAGCAGGATTCGGTATTCGGCCCGGGAAGTAAACATCCGGTAGGGCTCATCCACTCCTTTGGTAATCAGATCATCGATCAATACGCCGATGTAAGCTTCGGAACGGGATAAAATAAAAGGGGCTTCATTATTAATTTTCAAATGTGCATTAATTCCCGCCATCAAGCCTTGTCCGGCAGCTTCTTCATATCCGGTAGTACCATTAATCTGACCTGCAAAATAAAGATTTTCAATACGCTTGGTTTCCAGTGTAAATTTCAGCTGATCGGGTGGGAAATAATCATATTCTATGGCATAACCCGGGCGAAAAATCCGGGCCTTTTCAAAGCCGGGAATCTTATGCAAGGCTTTAAGTTGAATATCTTCGGGTAATGAGCTGCTAAATCCATTGACATACACTTCAACGGTATCCCAACCTTCAGGTTCAACGAAAAGTTGATGTTGCGTTTTATCCGGGAAACGGTTAAGTTTATCCTCAATAGAGGGGCAATAACGGGGTCCGGTACCTTGAATTCGGCCTTTAAACAGGGGAGAATCTTCAAATCCGGTTTCTAACACCCGATGAACTTCTTCGTTGGTATGCACAATGAAGCAACTCCGTTGTTTTGTCAGCGGCGGAGTATGGGTAAAGGAGAATTTTCCGGGAGTTTCATCCCCTTTTTGTTCGATTAACTTTTCGTAGGCGATACTCCGACCATCGACCCTTACCGGAGTACCGGTTTTGAGGCGCAGCGCAGTAAAGCCCAGGGCTTGTAAATGAGCGGTAAGACCGATAGACGCCAAATCACCCATTCGGCCACCACCCAGCCGACTATGGCCCACATGAATGATCCCGTTAAGGAAAGTACCATTGGTAAGGATAACACTTTTCGCGAGAAAAGTGATCCCCAACTTTGTTTTTACCCCTTTTACTTTTCCATCGTCCACGACCAGATCCTGCACCGTATCTTCACGAAAAAACAGAGTTGGTATCGCTTCCAGCATTTGTAGCCATTTGCGTACGAAAAGATTACGGTCAGATTGGGCCCGGGGGCTCCACATGGCAGGACCCTTAGAGCGATTTAGCATTCGAAACTGAAGCATGGTATGGTCAGTAACGATGGCAGAAAGGCCACCCAGCGCGTCAATTTCTCTAATAATTTGTCCTTTAGCCACACCCCCCATTGCCGGGTTACACGACATTTGGCCCACGGTATTACGGTTCATTGTAATCAACAGCGTTTTACTGCCCATGTTGGCCGCAGCCGCGGCTGCTTCACACCCGGCATGTCCCCCGCCGACTACAATTACATCGTAAATTTCATTCATCCTTTTCATGTTTCACGTGAAACTATTGCACTAAAGCGCTGAATAACAACAAATAATGGTCTTCCTTTTGGGTCATTATCATTTTCTCCTCATCAGTTTTATCGTTGTATCCACATAAATGCAACGCCCCATGCACGAGTAAACGATGCACCTCATCAATGGCCGCTATTCGTAATTCCCTGGCATTTTCTTTTACCCGATCGTAAGAGATGTAAACATCACCTATAACATCCTCATTATCAGAATTATAAGAAAACGTGATGGTGTCAGTAAGGGTTTCGTGCTGCAAATACTGAACGTTTATCGCGTATAAATAATGATCACTACAAAAAATATAGTTAATCGTATCCACTTGAACTCCTTCTTCAAAAAACAGACGGCTGAGCCAGGTCCGGATCAGCCGCTTATGCTTTAATGTATAGGATACCTCCTCCGAAAAAAAATTTATCCTCACCCCTGTAATTTTTGGTTTGAATCTACATCTTTTTAATCACCAAATCTGATTGAAAATATTCTTTCAATAACTCGGCGCGTTTTAACGATAGCTCCCGGTGCATACTGTGTGTACTAAAAACAAGCTCCACCTCACGGGTCGCGGTGTTGGCACGAAAATAATCGGATAACGTACCTAACGTGAATAAAAATTCACCCCCTTCCCGATCGAGAAGGTCGACAGAGATACATTCAGGTACCATGGAAGCCGATATCACTCCGCCCCTATCCAGAATAGAAAAAACCAACCCTTCACGTGCGCTGCGAACATGAATTGTAAGTTCCCAACTCTCTTCACGATAACCCTTCTGGCAATATCCCCGCAGGGTATCCAAACAAATAATTACATTGCCAAAATAGGTATCGTCTAAATGGTAATAATTGCTAACCTCCTCAGCAAAACGCTCAAGTTTACTGACCGGATCAGTGCTCACAAAAGTTAATACATGCTTTTTCGCCATTTTATATTACTCTTCTTTAACGCGGTAAAAATAATCATTTACTTTGACACGGAAAAAAGGATTTAATGCAGGCGGAATAGTTCGTAACATTTCAGCCTCTTTTTCCTTCTTTTTGTTATACTCCAAAATCGCGTCAGGGTTACTATATTTTTGAAGTTTTACTTCATTTGATTTGCGCTGCTCGTCTTTATCCCGTTGCATTTCGGCACGTTCACTTTCAAGTAACCGGGTAACAATATCCTTTTGCCGGTTCAATGTTGCTTGTGTTATCCGTTTATTTACGATATCGGTTTCATTTTGTTCCATTTGCTGCAACATTTGTCGCATATTCCCCGACATCTGACCACTTTGTTCCATCATTTCTTCGGCCATCTGTTGCAGTTCTCTGCGGATAGCCATTTGTTGAGCGGCAGCCCGGGCTAATTTCTCACTCATACCTCCCGGCATTTCACCTCCCGGTTTCATACCACTCTTCATCTCTTCGAGCTGCTTACTCAGTTGTTCCTGCAATTGCCGCATGGTGGAAATATCCATCTCCCCTTCCCCACCGGGCGAAGGACAGGTGGATTGCCCCGACCCACCACTCATCATCTGTTGCATTTGCTTTTCCATCTGATCCATAGCCTCCAAAAGCAGCAAAGCAAGATCGTTTATAGCGGTCATACTATATTGCTGTTCCTTAAGCGTATTCGACGTGCGATATTCGGTAAGGAATTCCACTGCGGCCT
This sequence comes from Bacteroidia bacterium, assembly GCA_009930445.1. Classification (GTDB taxonomy): domain Bacteria; phylum Bacteroidota; class Bacteroidia; order Bacteroidales; family BM520; genus BM520. The sequence goes on from RZYD01000040.1 coordinate 9,111, forward strand.
CCAGATGGTGGTTCAGCACCACAATTTTTTCTGTGATAAAGGGTTTTATCGCCATCTGCCGTTTTCCAAGGGCCTCAAGGCTGTCTTTAACCATTTCCATATCCGTCCGTATGGTATTCTGACGCCGGATCAACGCGTTATATTCCGGGTCGTTGCGACGCATTACCTGAAGAGTTTCAATTAATTCTTCCTGCATAAAGGAAAGCTGAATAAGATTTTCCAGGAGCTGACGAAGTGCCTCCCTATCTTCAGCAATTTGTTGCATTTGCATCCCTTCCATGCCTTTCATCATGGCTTCAGCCATCTGTTTCATTTTGCCAGCAGCACTATTTTGCGATTGAGCCGATTGGTTGTTCTTCCCATTTTGCATTTGTTCCATGCTCTCCTGTTGCAGCTGTTGTACTTCGGATTCGTCGGCTGCCGGGTCATCGATCGGGAAAGGCTGTTCCAGCTCCTGATTTTTCTCCATAATTTGGTCAAATTTCTCCGACAACCGATCAAATTCATCCTTCAATTTTTGCTGGGCCTTTAATAAAGAATCGCTGGCGCTCTGTTCCGCATTTTTTGTTGCTTCTGCATTTTCCTCCTGGCGTGTCGCCAGTTCTTCCAACTGCCGGGCATAATCGGTCAAGTCCTTTTCCACCTCAAGTTTCCGAAAAAGCTCCAGCGTCCGGTCGAGCCTGGCCTCCAGCTCCTCATTACTCAAATCCATCTCCTGCAACAATTCGCTCATTTTATTCTTGTCCATCTCTTCCATCAGCTGTTGCATTTCTTCAAACATCTCCCGCATTTCTTCCGACATTAACTCTTGAAACAATTCCTCCAATTTTTGCTGCTTTTCGAGCAAAGCAGGGTCGAAATTTTTAAATTCCGATTCCCGGGTATTCATTTCATTATTCTTTTGAAAAAGTTCTTCCATTCGGGCATTCATTTCCTGCTGCCTTTCAACCAGGGCGTTCAACTTATCCATCTCTTCCCACCCCACTTCAGGATTTTCAAGCATTTTCCGGGTCAAAGCCTCAATTTCCTTTTTAATTTCCTGTGTTTCGTTGAGGGCCTGATCCATTTCATCGAGCAAATTATCCTCGTCCTGCTGCGCCAATGCTTCAATTTCCTGTAACGTGGGAACCTGAAAAACTGCAGTGACAGAACGAACACATTTACTGCCAGAAATGCCATCGTTGTCGCAAACTTCAAAATAATAGTGTACCTCATCGCCTGGCGTCAAAGATAAAGGCTGCAAATCGAAGGCATGAAAAAAGGTTTGCCGGGTCACATTTGGGGCAATACGGATATTTTCCGACCATGGAATTCCGTTAGTTGCATGCGTGTAAAAGAAACGTAACCCCGTGAAACCATAATCATCGCGAACCGTTCCGTTAAAAAAAAGCCGCTGTAGCTGCGCACTGTCATGATAAACTTCTACCTGCAATTCAGGATAGGCATCGGGAATACTTTTAACACTGTAATCCAGGGTATCACGGCTGTTAAGAAAAGCATTGGCCGTTACCAAACGAAACGAAGTGGTTTTTTTTATTGTTTGCTGAAAAGTAAAAACATTAGACTGAGATCCGGTGAAAGAAAGCACAGTATCAGGAAAAATAAGGTGCAGGCGGTCACAATCGCGGGTAAAAAAACTCCATTTTGTTTGGGAACCTTCGGGCAGAGAAATATCACTTAAATTGGCAATCATCTCTGCAGGACGGCCAAGGTACTCAGGAAATGTTATATTCACCTGAAAATCAAGCAATACAGGTTTGGGATAAACCCGTATGGTGTATTCGCTGGTAGCATAATCTCCGGCCACAAGATGAAAACGCTGATCATGGGTAAGGTTTCTAAATTGATATAAAAACTCATGATTGGTCATAGTGGTTAGCCTGTATTTCTGGTTCCCTATTTGTACATAAACGGCATCCGGAACGAAATCACCGGTGATGCGCACCTGTAGTGAAAAATCCTCGTTTTGCACTGCCACCAATTCTGCATTAAGAATATGAAACTGAAAAGGCCGTGGTTTTTCATATTCCTGATTATAATGAATCAACCGGTCACCCGAATCGGTTAAAAATGATGGATTAAGAAGCCATAACAAAACAAAAACCAGGAGGGCAGGGACTACAAATTTAAGGTATTTAAGATTCGACTTCAGATTCACTGCCCGATGAAAAGGTACAGGCCGCAGGGCTGCTGTTTTTTGGGCAACAGAGGCTTCAAGCAACGCGTGTTTTGAGGGGCAGGAGTCGAGCAATTCTTTCAGTTCCAATGTATTAAGCAATACATCATCCACTTCGGTAAAATGTTCTCCAATTAAAATTGCCGCCTGTTTTTCGGTAAGTCCTCCACCCAGACGAAAAAGCTTGAACAAGGGAATAAAGACAAAAGAGAGAAGCGTAGCGAAAAACAAAATCAGTGCACCCCAAAAAATCAGGGTCCGGACGGAAGTACCAAGCCATAACCTGTTTTCCAGCGCTAACAGCAACAATAACGTAAGCGAAGCAATGATAAATGCATACAACAATCCACGGATTACCCTGTTTAAATAATATTTACGGATAAAACGGTAAAGCTTATGTTGTAGTAAAGAATATTCTTCCATCCTGACAAATAATCCTATAGGCCAAATATAGGCACAAAGGTAAAAAGGATTACCAAAAGGACTGAATAAAATAGGATTTCAATTTATTTGATTGATTTAAAAACTATTAAGAATTCGAAATAAAAAATTTACGACAAAAAAAAGGGCAAAAAAAAGGGATAATTATGCCAATTTAGAAAATATCGTTAATCTTGCAAAATATAACTTCCTGTGCAGAAAACCAGTGGACAGACAACCTGAAAGGAAGGGAGAACAGCTTAGTGAAAGCCACAGGAGTAAGAAAAAAAATAATCCTTTTGAAAATAAAAATAATACAGCATGAAAAAGGAGTTAAAAATTCGTGATTTAACATTACGCGACGGGCAACAGAGTTTATTTGCCACGCGAATGAAACAGGCGCAGGTCGACAGGGTGTTACCCCTATATCATAAGGCCGGATTTTATGCGTTGGAAGTTTGGGGCGGAGCAGTACCGGACTCGGTAATGCGCTATTTAAAAGAAAGTCCATGGGACCGGCTGGAAAGCATCCGCGATGCCATTGCAGGGACGAGCAAATTAACGGCCCTGTCAAGAGGCCGAAACCTATTCGGATACAACCCCTATCCCGAAAAAGTAATTGAAGGTTTTAACCGGAATGCCATAGAATCAGGGATTGACATTATGCGGATTTTTGATGCACTCAACGATGTGGAAAACATGAAATCCACAATCCGTATTGTCCACGAAAATAAAGGGCAGGCCGATTGCGCGGTATGCTATACGGTAGATCCAAAATATTCACGAAAACAAAGAATAAAAGCCTTTTTGAAAGGAAAACGGTTACCCGGAGAAATTTTTACGCTCGATTATTTTGTGGATAAAGCAAAACAACTTGAAGCACTGGGTGCTGACATGATCACCATCAAAGATATGGCCGGATTAATTCCTCCGGTTAAAACAGGGAAATTAATTCGCAGGTTAAAAACAGAGCTCGCAATTCCCATCGATTTCCATACCCATTGCACGCCGGGTTATGGCTTAGCCAGCACCCTGATGGCCATTCTGAACGGAGTAGATATTGTGGATACTGCATTACTTAGTTTTGCGGAAGGCCCTGCAGCACCCAGCTATGAACTGGTTCAGATTTTTGCGGATAAACTGGGCATTGAAACCGGAATAGACCGTAAAAAAGCCTGTGCCATCAACCGCGAATTAGTGGAAATCAGAAAAGAGCTGTCCGAAGTAGACAGTTACAAACAGTTCCCTATTGATTTTGATATCAGTAATCCGGAATTGCCCCACACCATTGATGCCCTGTTTGATGAAGCCATTGCGCTGGCCAAAGCAGAAAATGAAACTGCATTGCTGGCAGTTACACGAAAAATAGAAGACTATTTTGGATTTCCTGAACCCAATATTAATGTTAAAAATGCTGAAATTCCCGGAGGCATGTACACCAATATGCTGGCACAGCTGAAATCGGTAAATCAGGATCATCTGCTCAATAAAGTACTTGAAATGGTTCCATTAGTCAGGGTTGACGCCGGATGCCCCCCACTGGTAACTCCTACCAGTCAGATTGTGGGCGTTCAGGCGGTTAATTTTGTAGTGGATATCAACAACCACGATGAACCCTATACCAATACTTCGGTACAATTTGTAAACCTTGTTGCCGGAAAATACGGAAAAACACCCATTCCGATTGATCCGGAATTCCGTGAAAAAATCACCGGTAACGCAGAAGAACAAAGCTACAGCGACAAAGAATATATTGAACCGGAAAACCCGGTATTGGCAGAATACAATTTTGAACGGCTGGCAAAAAATGAAAAGGAAGAATTATTACTTGCACTCTTTCCGTCCGTAGCAAAAACATTTTTAATGGACAGAATAAATGAGCGGTATGCTGAGCAAAAAAAGAAAGAAGAAGA
>RZYD01000353.1 GCA_009930445.1 Bacteroidia bacterium
GAAGTTAAACCCGATATGATGTGTTCTGTACCTCGTCTGATGGAAAAAACCTATGACAAAATCATTATGAAAGGCAGAAAACTGAAAGGAATCAAAAAACAACTCTTTTTCTGGGCCGTTAATTTGGGGCATCGCTACGAGTTAAACCATGCCAACGGGGAAGGATACCATATAAAACTGAAAATTGCTGATAAACTGATTTTCAGTAAATGGCGTGCCGCGCTGGGCGGAAACCTGAAAATTATCGTCTCAGGAGGCGCGGCAATCCAGCCACGTCTGGGAAGAATCTTTACTGCAGCAGGCATCGATCTGATGGAAGGTTACGGATTAACCGAAACTTCACCTGTAATTGCTGTAAATAATTATTCGCCCAATGGCCGTGAATTCGGAACAGTAGGGCCTCCAACCCGCGGTGTAGAAGTAAAAATCGCACCCGACGGTGAAATCCTTACCAAAAGCCCCTCCGTTATGAAAGGCTATTATAAAGCTCCTGAACTGACCGCAGAAATAATTGACGAAGAGGGATGGCTTCATACCGGCGACATTGGGCAGCTTACCCCCGAAGGCCGCTTAAAAATTACTGGAAGAAAAAAAGCCATTTTTAAAAACTCCTTTGGTAAATATGTGAACCCGGAATTCGTTGAAAACAAACTCAAGGAATCACCCTTTATTGATAATGCCATGGTAGTGGGAGAAAATAAAAAATTCGCCTCCGCACTGATCATCCCTGATTTTGCCCATCTACGCTCCTGGTGTCAGGTGAAAGAAATAGATTATTCGCTAAATGAAGAAATGATCAGCCAACCCATAATACGGGAACGGTTCAAAAAAGAATTGGCTGAAATCAATACCGCACTTGGAGCCACAGAAAAAATAAGCAATTTCCACCTTATGGCCTATGAATGGACTGTCGACACTGGGGAACTTTCGGCAGCACTCAAAATACGACGCCACTTTGTTCTTGAAAAATATCACAAAGAAATAGAAAAACTATTTGAATAAATTGCCCAATGCCTGACATAACGAGGATTTTTCAGCTTCTGGACGCATACAGGCTTCCACAGAACAGGAATGCTCTGGTATTTACCCATACCACCGAAGGGCAAACAACTTCCATTTATGGTGGAAGATATATTGAAATAGTGGAAGGCCTTGCGCTGGGACTCCTGCAATCCGGAATCACCAAAGGAAGTACCATTGCCACGGTCATGTCGAATCGCCCCGAATGGAATTACTTCGATATGGCACTGCTCTCCATTGGGGCCATTCAGGTGCCACTTTACCCTACTGCCGGCTTTGATAACTGTGCCTTTATCTTTAACGATGCTGCAATTTCAATGCTTATTATCGAAAATGAGGAAACGCTGAAGCGGATGAAAAGAGCAATTGGCCAGTTGCCGGATTATGTAAAGATTTTAACCATCGATAAAGTCAAAGGATACAAAACATGGGATACACTCCTGGCAAACACAATGGAAGCGGAAGATAAAAAACACATTTTTTTGACTGCCCGGAATGCCATTGAACCTTCGGATGTGGCTTCCATTATTTATACCAGCGGTACCACCGGAAATCCCAAAGGAGTAATGCTTTCACACCAAAACTTTGTCTCCAATTTCCTTACCGTCGCCAAATTAATGCCTTCCGGACTGGTCAAAAGTGCTTTAAGCTTCCTGCCGTTATGCCACGTTTACGAACGAATGCTCAACTACCTGTACCAGTACCTCGGTATTGTTGTTCATTATGCCCGTGGCCCGGAATTTATCCGCGAAGACTTAACCCTGCTGAAACCCGAAATGGTATGTGTGGTTCCCCGGGTACTGGAAAAAATGTATGTGCATATAATGCAAAAAGGACGCCTGTTGAAAGGAATGAAAAGAATCCTCTATTTTTGGTCACTCAGCATTGCCACACATTATAAGATAGACAAACGAATTACTCTTTTTTACCGCATCCGTCACCGCATCGCTGACCGGCTTGTTTATACCCAAATCAGAAAAAACCTGGGCGGTAATCTAAAGGTAATTATCAGCGGTGGAGCCGCACTGCACCCAAAACTTCTTCGCGTTTTTAAAGCATTTGGATTCTTTGTTTTACCCGGCTATGGTTTAACCGAGACTTCCCCCGTCATTGCCGTTACCACCTTTGAAAAAAACGGAATCAGAGAAGGCACCGTTGGCCCTGTGCTGGAAAATGTGAAAGTAAAAATCGCCTCCGATCACGAAATCCTTGTAAAAGGCCCCAATGTGATGCTGGGCTATTACAATAACCCCCAAAAAACCCGCGAAGTAATCGACGAAGAAGGCTGGTTTCATACCGGAGATACCGGAGAAATCGTCCAGCATAAGTTTCTGAAAATTAACGACAGAATAAAAGAAATTTTTAAAACCTCAGGCGGAAAATATGTAGCACCGCAGAGCATCGAAAATAAACTCCGGGAATCTCCATTTATTGAAAATATAATGATATTCGGAGAAAACCGAAACTTTCCTTCTGCCATCATTGCACCCAACTTCGAACATCTGGAAGGATGGGCAAAACACAAAGAAATCGATTTCGATTCACGCAACGACCTTATATCCAACCCCATCGTACAACAGCGCATTTCCCGGGATATTGAAACGTTTTCTGAAGGGATTGACCATTCGTCGAAGGTGAAAAAATTTATTCTTACAGCAAAAAAATGGACGCCAGAATCGGGTTACCTGACCCCAACCCTCAAATTAAAACGCAAAGAGATTGAAAAAAAATACCGGAAAGCGATAGAGAAACTCTATAAACCATAAGGAACATGCAAAATCTTATAATTCATTTCGCGTACTAACTCTCCTCCGGGAGTTGTGGCGTTCCCCATACCTTTACCTTTCATATCATACTCCCGTAAAACC
>RZYD01000354.1 GCA_009930445.1 Bacteroidia bacterium
TACGAATCTCTTCCATTTCCTGAATACTTAGATTCTCCGATTCCGTAAAGGCAGAGGTTAATTCAGCAAATGAACCCTTAAAATAGCGGGATAAAAACGATTTAAAATAGCGGCGCGAATACTCTTCCTTTTCGATTAACGGATAATAAAAATGTGTACGACCCACTGCTGTATGGCCAATAAAACCTTTGCTTTCAAGAATCCGCACAATGGTTGAAATCGTATTATAGGCCGGTTTAGGGACTTCTATCCGGGCAATAATATCGTGAATAACGCCCTCGTTGATCTCCCACAGTATCTGCATTACCTGTTCTTCTGCTTTTGTCAGCTCTTTCATTGGTAGTATTATTTTGTGACTATAACTAAATTCTTAGTTATTTAGAATAAAAAAAAGAACAATGTTCCGCAAAGTTATAACTAAAAACTTAGTTAGTCAAGAAAAAAAATACGGGAAGCAAAGAAAATTCCCGTACAAGTTTGTTATGAAACACTAATCAGCTCAATATCAAATACTAAAGGAGTATGCGGAGGGATAGCATTTCCAGCACCCCGTTCGCCATAAGCCAGATCTGAAGGGATAAAAACACGCCACTTCGCACCAGTGTTCATCATGGGTATCACTTCCTGCCATCCCTGAATTACGCCATTTACGGGAAAAGTGGCTGGCTCGCCGCGCTGCACCGAACTGTCGAATACGGTTCCGTCGATCAATGTTCCGTGATAATGAACTGTAACCTGATTCTGAAGGGAAGGTTTTTCGCCTTGACCTTGCGTAAAAACCTCATATTGAAGTCCGCTGAGGGTAGTCGTAATCTCCTGGCGTTTTGCATTTTCAGCAAAAAAAGCTTTCTGGCCGGCCTGCATTTCTTCGGCTTTTTTTGCCTGAAGCCGGGTAAAATATTCATTCACTACTTGGTTCACTTTTTCTGCCGGTATTGCCAGATCTTTATCACCCAATACATCATGCATGGCTTGTGCAAAATCCTCAATACTGTCTACTTCAAAACCCTGATCCTTGAGATTTAGCCCGACACTTACGCCGAGGCTGTAGCTTAATTCATTCATTCGTATTATTTTTCAATGATTTATAAAGGCGCAAAGGTACATTTTTTTATGGGGTAATCGTACCGACCCGGATTTTTCAGCTGGAAACAGGGTATACTTGATTTTCAATGATCCGGATTTTTTTCTATCTTGCGAAAAAATGTAAATATGTCGAAACAGATCAGGGTTTTTTGTGAAAATACTGAAGAACACTATACTTTTCCTGTAGGAACTTCTCTGTTGCAAATGGAAGAAGGCCTGGACACCGGCTTGAAATACCCTACGCTGGGTGCATTCGTAAATAATTCGCTCAAAGAATTATCCTACCAGATCTACAAACCAAAGCACATTTGTTTTATTGACTGCACCTGCGCCGACGGTATGCGTATGATAATCAGGTCATTGCAATTTATTTTATACAAAGCAACGCGTGATCTTTTTCCCGACATGGATTTTCATGTGGAAAACCCGGTTTCCAATGGCATCTATTGTACGGCACGGAGTGGCAGAAAAGTACTTAAACCCGGCGATATTGCAGCCATTCGGTCACGAATGGAGGAGTTAGTCAAAGCGGATATTCCCTTCCGGCGCGAAGAAATTACTACGGAAGAAGCGATTGCAATTTTTGAGAACTCCGGATTAGAAGAAAAAACACCGTTGTTACAAACACGCGGAAATTTTTACACATCGGTATACTATCTCGACGACACACCAGATTACTACTATGGATATCTGGTACCTTCAACGGGGTACGTAAAAATTTTTGATCTCCTCCCCTACTACAACGGAATGCTGTTGCGTATTCCCAGCCGCCACCATCCCATGAATCTTAAACCGCTCATCAGGCAGGATAAAATGCTATCGATTTTTGCCGAATTCAACCGGTGGCAAAAAATTCTTGGGGTAAATAATATTGGCGATCTGAATGCGGCAGTACACAACGGTTCGATAAGCGAATTAATAAAAATATCGGAAGCACTTCATGAAAAAAAGGTGGCAATGATCGCCGATAACATCCGAAAAAAAAGAAAATCTATTCGTTTAATTCTGATCTCCGGACCCTCGTCGTCGGGCAAGACCACCTTTGCAAAACGGCTGGGTATTCAACTTAAAGTTGCCGGCATCCAACCGGTAAAAATCTCCATGGATAACTATTTTGTAAACAGGGAACATACGCCGCTGGATGAAAATGGTGCCTATAATTTTGAAACCATTAAGGCGATCGATATTGCACTTTTTAACCGCCATATCCTCGAACTTTTATCGGGAAACGAGGTAGAAATTCCACGTTTTAATTTCCTTGACGGAAAGCGTTATTTCGCTGGAGACAAAATAAAAATCCGCAAAAAAGAGGTAGTAATTGTGGAAGGAATACATGCCTTAAATCCTGAACTCACCAGCCAGATTGAAGATTCGGCAAAGTATAAAATTTATGTCTCAGCCCTGACCACCATTTCCATTGACGGGCACAACCTGATTCCCACTTCCGACAACCGATTGGCCCGGCGCATTGTGCGGGATAATAAATTCCGTGGATATCCGGCAGCCAACACGATCGGACGCTGGCCAAGTGTACGGGACGGGGAGGTGGAAAATATTTTTCCTTTCCAGGAAAACGCCGATGTAATGTTTAACTCCGCCTTACTTTACGAATTGGGGGTACTCAAGCCTTTTATCACACCCTTGCTGGAGGCCATAACACCCAATATGCCTGAATTTTCCGAAGCCCGCAGACTCCTCAAATTTTTTAGTTATTTTATTCCTATATCTACAGAAGAAATACCTCCCACTTCGCTTATGAAAGAATTTCTGGGAGGAAGCAGTTTTGACTATGAATAAACA
>RZYD01000355.1 GCA_009930445.1 Bacteroidia bacterium
GTCAATCCGATACTGAATCCCCACAGCGGATGCATTGGATCATTGTAGATGAGCCGGTCGTTTTCCTGAAGGTCTCCCAGGGTATGATAATATACCATATTATTTTCATTTACCCCTTTCAGTGCGTCAGCTGAAGAAGGCTCGGGATAGCGGCTGTAGTAAAATCCATGGTCATGCCATTGAATTCCTGAAAACTTAATCCACTGGATATGATCATCGAGCAATTGACGGGAGTCAATATCCATTACATAAATTTCGTTCCAGTCGGAACCTCCTCTGGAAACTCCATAGGCCAGGTATTTCCCGTCGTCCGATACACTCAGGTCAGTCAATGAAACCGTTCCATCCTCGGAGAAAGTATTCGGATCGAGCAACAGTGATCCTTCCCGGTCGTTAAAATCTTCAAGAAGATAAAGCACATACTGGTTCTGAAGCCCGGAATTTTTCATAATAAACCAACGGCCGCCAGATTTCCAGGGTGCCCCTACTTTAGGATAATTCCAAATCTGTGTTAACCGTTCCTTGATTACATCCCGGAAGGAGATGGAATGCAAATATTCAAATGTAACTGAATTCTGTGCTTCGACCCACTGGGCCGTTTCTTTCGACATATCATCCTCGAGCCAACGGTAAGGATCAGGAATCTTTGTGCCGAAATACTCATCCACGACATCTGTTTTTGTCGTAACCGGATATTCAGGCCTGACTTTTTTGGTTGAACAGGAGGTTGCCATAACCACTAAAAATAACATAAGCAGAATAGAAAAAGTTTTCATAACGGATAGAGTTTTGTGATCTTCTGTTTTTTTCGTGTAAATTTACACAATTAATAAAAACGGGAATAATACTTCTTTGTTACAAACACTATTATTAAAAAAGATGAAAACACGCATATTTCGACAACCGGTTATTGAAGACGAATTTATAACAGAAAAAACACCGGAAAAATACTTGCAGGAATATACAGAACAAGATGAAAACGGAAATATTCTTCTTCAGATTGAATACCTGCCTGATGGCACCATTGAACAAAAAACGGAAAGGGTTTTTCAAAACAACATATTAGTAAAAGAGCGCATTTTAGGGCTGGAAGATGAGCTGATTGAAGATAAAAGATGGGAATACGACGAAAACGGGAAACTGATCAGCGAAAAACAGTATTATCTTGATGGATCACACGATACTACCCTTATCCGTTATGATGAAGAGGGACGCATTATTGAAAAAAGTACTGTAGATGAAAACGGAGAGGAAGAAGAAAAAGAGCAACTGACCTTTGAAAACGGAAAACTTATAAAACAAACCCTGATTGACTCCTCAGGGAACATTGAATCGGATGTTGAAATCCACTACGATGAAGAAGGCAGAATGATTCTCCAAAAAAGCATTAACATGGAGGGAGAAGAAGAGTCACTTACCCTAGCGTACGATGCCTCAGGAAGAATCTACCAGCAAATAACCCGTAATGCACAGGATAAAGTGATTGAAAGGAATACCTATACTTATGGTGAACATCATTTACCTGTTCAGATTCATGAAGAGAGCCGGGTTAAAAATAATACGGCAAAAATTAGTTATAATTCAAATAATCAAGTAATTAAGCATGAAGTATTTGATTTGGCAGATACGCTTATTAATTCTGTGACCAGAAACTACGATGAGAAAGGCAGGATTATCAGCTCCGAAATTCTTATCCATCTGCCTGAGCGAAGAATACGTGAGCATTACCGGCTTATTTATCAGTATGAAGAATAAGTAATGTATGGATTAACAAGCAATCGTCGCCACCCAAAGCGCAGTTCAACCCTTTGCCGCTCTTTTCCCTTCCTGGGGGTTGTTTTGCTGATGCACACACTATCCTTTTGTCAAAAGGCAAACACATGGTATTTTGGGGATTTTGCCGGGTTAAACTTTACCGAAAGCGGTGCTGTGGGAATCCAAAATAATACGGTAATGCAAAGCGCTAACGGGTGTGCCGTATTATGCGACGACAATGGGGAAATGCTGCTTTTTAGTAATGGAGAAACGGTATGGGACAAAAACAATCAGGTGATTCCAAACGGGGATAGCCTGGCCGGCGACAATACAGCCACACAAAATGCTTTATTTGTTCCTGCACCGGGCCATCCGGGAAAATTTTATTTGTTCACACAAGACCGAACGGCTCCGATTGGCCAGAACGGGCTTTGCTATACAGTGATTGAAATATTCAACGATACCTACCGGATCCGCGAAAAAAATGTTTCACTCTTTCCCGAAAGCAGTGAAAAGCTGACGGCAATTTTACACACAAATCAGGTAGATTTCTGGGTAATCTGTCATGAATACAATTCCGATCACTGGCATAGTTATCTGCTTACAGAAGATGGTGTGCATACCGACCCTGTAATAAGTGCAACCGGCACCATTCAAACCAGCAGTAGCATGACCGACCTGCCTGTAGGCGCAATGAAAGCCAGCCCCGACGGAAAATTACTGGCCGGAGGATTTTATGATAAAGACGTTTTTGAACTCTACGACTTTGATGCCCAAACCGGGACTTTATCCAACGCCAGAACCTCCCGAAATTTATACAAAGGAGCCTATAGTGTTGAGTTTTCGGCTGACGGAACGAAGCTCTATGGCAGCACCTATTTTGTAACCGGAGGAACCAATACCAGCTATTTATTTCAGTTTAACCTTACGGGAATGCAGAACCTGCATTCTGTTTCCGTCATCCCTTCATCATCGGATTTTCCTTTTCGTGCCACATCGCTGCAATTAGGCCCTGACGGGAAAATCTATGTAGCAAGAAATGATGCTGATTCTTTGGGAATAATCTATAATCCGGAACGAACCGGGCCGGATTGCAATTTCACCGAGAATGCAATTAGCCTTGAGGG
>RZYD01000356.1 GCA_009930445.1 Bacteroidia bacterium
CCTTCCATGGCCGCCTGTAGTGCACAGATTGGATCGATTTCCGTGACAATAACCCGCGCACCGTAGCTTCGCATACTGTGTGCACATCCTTTGCCCACATCCCCATAGCCCAGTACCACTACCACTTTTCCTGCGATCATTACATCCGTGGCGCGTTTTATCCCGTCGGCCAGCGATTCACGGCATCCGTAAAGGTTATCAAATTTCGATTTGGTTACCGAATCGTTTACGTTTATGGCGGGGAAAAGCAAGGTGTTGTTTTCCATCATTTGATATAAACGATGGACGCCTGTAGTGGTTTCTTCTGATACACCATGGATTTCTTCTACCATCCTGTGCCATTTCATTGGCATTTCTTGGAAGGTTTTTTTCAGAAGTTCGATAATGGCTTTTTCTTCCCGACTGGAAGGGGTTATATTCAGGAGATCAGGATTGTTTTCCGCTGCGAAGCCTTTGTGCACCATTAAAGTAGCATCTCCACCATCGTCAACGATAAGGTTTGGCCCTTTGCCATCGGGAAAACTCAATGCCATTTGGGTACACCACCAATATTCATCGAGGGTTTCGCCTTTCCATGCAAATACCGGCACCCCACTTTCTGCAATTGCCGCGGCAGCATGATCCTGTGTTGAGAAAATATTGCAACTGGCCCAGCGCACATCGGCGCCCAAAGCTACCAGGGTTTCAATCAAAACCGCAGTCTGAATGGTCATGTGCAGTGAACCGGTAATCCGGGCACCAGCGAGTGGTTTGGAAGGGCCGTATTTCTGGCGTAAGGCCATCAGCCCCGGCATTTCCTTCTCTGCAATTTCTATCTCTTTACGGCCAAATTCCGCAAGCGATATATCTTTTATTTTATAAGGTATTGCTGTTGTAATCATGTTTACTTATCATTAAAATTTTCGGTTGCAAATATACGGATTTCAGCCGACAATGTGGCAATGAATTCCAAAACAGCCTTCATTGTTTTGTTAATCCACTGTTTTTGGTCTTTTTACAACAACTGGTAAGAATATGCCTGCGTTATTATGAAAACTTCGTTTTAGCGAATAAATGAAGGCGGGGTTCTTTTTTGACATACGCATAAATTGTACATTTGGCATCAGAAAAGAAACGAAAGCATAAATCCATGAAACGAACCTGTTGCCTGACAATTTCCCAAAGCAGGATAAAAATTTTTAGCAATATGCAACGGGGACACGCTAAATTTTATACTATGAAATATTTTTATACAACAATGATGGCTGTTGCAGCACTTTTTATGTGCCTGCAGCTGAGTGCTCAGGATCAGCAGTTAACGCTAAAAGATTGCGTTTGGATGAATCCTGCAATTTATCCACAGCGGATGGTAAATCCCCAATGGATTCCCGGAACGGATGTTTATACCTACCAGGAGAACGATAGCCTGATGAAGGTGAATGCAGCCGATGGAAAAGCGCGTGTTTTGTTAACCCTCGATAGGCTTAACAGCCTAATGGTTGCCGACGGACACGATTCGCTGCGAAGTTTTCCTTCCATTACCTGGAAAACGATGGAAGCTTTTTATTTCCTTCGGAATAATAGTGTTTTTCTTTGTACTCCTTCGGAAAACAGTATCCAGCGGAAGAACAATTGGACCGATGAGGCTGAAAACCCTGATTTATGTCCTGTAGGTTTTTCCATGGCATACACCAAAGGAAATAATCTTTATATCAGTAAAGAAGGAAATGAAACCGCCCTTACTGCCGATGCCGAAGAAGGAATAAGCAATGGTTCGTCGCGCGTGGCCCGAAATGAATTTGGCATTGAAAAAGGAACCTTCTGGTCACCCAATGGCAGATACCTTGCTTTTTACCGGATGGATGAGCGTTGTGTGACTCCGTATCCTTTGGTCGACATCTCCGGACGAATTGCTGAAGTTACCAATACGTCCTATCCAATGGCTGGGATGCCCAGCCATAAGGTAATGCTGGGGATTTATGATACACAAACCGGACAACTCGTTTTTGCCGAAACAGAAAAAGAGAGTGAACAATATTTAACTATGGTATCCTGGGATCCTTCAGAGAAATTTATTTATATCGGAATATTAAACCGTGAACAAAACCATCTCAGGGTGAATAAATATGATGCTGAAACCGGTGCCTATATTCAAACCCTTTATGAAGAGCGTGATGAACAATATGTTGAGCCGGAATCCCCCTTATATTTTAGCGATAAAATTTCCGGAAAATTTATTGTTAAAAGCTATCGCGACGGATTTGATCATTTTTATCTGTACGATACAGAAGGAAAACTAATACAGCAACTCACCCGGGGAGAATGGGATGATAATGCAATTCTTGGATTTGATAAAAAAGGGAAAACGCTTTTCTATACCTCCCGTAAGGAGAGCCCGCTGGAAGAGCATGTTTATGCCCTGGATATGAAAACGTTACTGAGTACCCGCCTGACACCTCAGCATGGTATGCACACGGCTATTCTTTCTTCCACAGGGAAGTATTTTATGGATATGTTTACCAGTACCGATGTATGTCGCGAATATCAGCTGCTGGATAATGAAGGTACGATCATTCGCACACTGTTGGAAAATAAAGACCCGCTGAAAAATTATGCTACCGGACAATACGGCTTGCTGACACTGGAAGCCAATGATAGCACTCCCTTATATTGCCGGTTGATTAAACCAGCCTCTTTTGATCCGGCTAAAAAGTATCCGGTTTTCTTTTATGTTTATGGGGGCCCCCATTCTCAGTTAGTGAGTGATTCCTGGCTTGCCGGAGCCGGGCTTTTTGATCTTTATATGGCGCAAAAGGGTTATGTGGTTTTTACCATGGATAACAGGGGTACAAATTTTCGTGGGGCAGATTTTGAGCAAGCCATTCACCGGAATCTTGGAAC
>RZYD01000357.1 GCA_009930445.1 Bacteroidia bacterium
GGCCGCACAGAAGAAGAAAAAGCCACAGGAACTCCCGATGTGATGGTTCGCGTGACAGGATTTGGCGAATCATCCGTTAACCTCCGGGCATATGTATGGTCGGCCGATCATACCAGCGGATTCAGAATGAAATGTGATCTCTATAAGTCGGTGAAAGAACGCTTTGATCAGCAGGGGATTGAAATACCCTTCCCCTACCGGACCATTGTATTTAAAAACAACAAAAATGAAAAGCCATGGCAAGATACCTGACCAACCGGGAAAAAAGTAAAGGGGAAGCACCCGGAGCGCTGATATTTTTAGGGGCACAAAAAACAAAAGAGAGTGCCATTCATCTTATACAATATAACGCCTCAGGGATTATTGAAAAACAGCTTCAGGTGGAAGATATATCGCCGAAACTGGCAATTCCGGGCCACACGACCTGGCTAAATATTTATGGATTACATGATATTGCATTGATTCGTCATATAGGTGATACTTTTACTATTAGTTCACTGGTACTGGAAGACCTTCTTAATCCAGACCAACGCCCAAAACTAGTGGAGACCGAGGCCGCAATGGCAGTCTACCTGAAACTATTTCCAAAATCCACCACTGAAAGCCAACTTAATAGTGAGCAAATTACACTCTATCTTACTGATAATTTATTAATTACATTTCAGGAGCAACGTACACAGCAATTCGAAGATGTACGACGAAGGATCAGAAATCACACGGGAAGAATCAGAAACCTTCAGGCCGACTACCTTTTTTATGCCTTAATAGATACTGTTGCCGATTCGTATCTGCATCATATTGAATATCTGGGAAGCCGGATTGAGGCCTTAGATGCGGAACTACACCAAACAACAAATAGAAAACTAATACAAAAAATTTACGCGTACAAGGGAGAACTCCTCTATATCCGAAAGGCCGTACGGCCCGTAAAGGAGATCACAATAAAACTGCACAAAAGTGATAATCCTCTGGTAAAAAACAAGACCCTTCGCTTTTTCGAGGATCTGGATGATCTGACTACACAAGCCATTGAATCGCTGGACATCTATTATACCATGATTACTGACCAACTGAACCTGTACAACACAAACCTAAGTAACAAAGCAAACGATGTAATGAAAGTGCTTACCCTGTTTGCCAGCATCTTTATTCCACTAACCTTTATTGCTGGCATATATGGAACCAACTTCGACTACATCCCTGAGTTAAAATGGCATTATGGCTATTTCGGAATGCTGGCAGTAATGGGGATTGTTGCAGTAATTATGCTAATATTTTTTAAACGAAAACGTTTTTTATAAGCAATTTTAAAGCAATCCCATTGCATGATATAAAAATAATAAATCGAGTAAGGAGTGAAGAAATTCAAACAATTTTGTTTTCAACAGAAACAATCTTTTAAGGAGCCGATGGAGGCATTTCGCCTTTTTTTACCCAAACTAACGACTCCAAACGTTGAAATTCGAGGTTATCTCCATTTCGGATAATCCGCCAGCTACCCTCCACATCAGAAGCGCCAAAATAAAAAGCAACATCAGAGGCCACCTGAATACTTTTTGATGACTCAAGAGGTGCAGATAATTCCACTTTAACATTGGCAGTTATGGCCAGCACATCAGAATTACTCCGCAGGGTATGGGTGTATATTGCGTTATCTGCCCGGATATCATTCATAACCTGCAGATTATGTTCAACGCCAAGGTCGGCTCCATACGTACCAGTCATACAAGGGATAAATGTTTGATCAAAAGGAGTGAGCCGAACATCGATGGAAGAGGCCGTGGAGAGGGTATTGTTTTTAGCACCGATTAACACAGACCGGTACATTTGGGTGGCAAAATAATCACCCTGGCGTGGCACCGTCAATCGTGAACGGCCATTCACAATAAGATCAAATGCAACCCCATCAACCGGATCAATCATAGTGATACTCAAGTGCTCTCCAGTGGCGGAAAGCAGCGCATTGCCAATGGTTACATTTTCCGATTTCAAGCCGGTAAACTCCCCTGCGCCATGTACCGTGAGGCCCAAATCACCACCAGCAGCCGAAGAAACGGTTGCACTTCCTGTTCCACCCACCTGATTATACGTACCAATCAACGAAACAGAGATATAGGAAGACTGAAAATAAGGCGTATTGAGAGACGAATGAAGGCACCAATAACC
Organism: Bacteroidia bacterium; assembly: GCA_009930445.1. Taxonomy (GTDB): domain Bacteria; phylum Bacteroidota; class Bacteroidia; order Bacteroidales; family BM520; genus BM520. The sequence goes on from RZYD01000357.1 coordinate 2,167, forward strand.
CTGTTTGAAATACAGGTAACCTCCTGTTCCTGCATAATAATCTCCAGTTAGTGTGTAGCTGCCATCTAATGAGGAGGTACCGGAAACAGTTAATGTCGTTAGCGCTCCGGAAGGGGGTGTAATTTCCACAATCCGGTTCTCAAAGTTTTTCGTTATTCCGGAGTCATCATACCATAGCCCTGATCCTGAAATGCCGCTCACAGCGGTGGTAAAACCAAAACTACCGTCATACGTCACATACTTTGTTGCCGAAGCCTGTTCGGGCAAATCCCTGACCGAAAGTGTACCATTAACGGTTAAAGCATCCAGAGAAAAATCGCCATAAATTAAGGGCTCAGCAGAACTGGAATTTTCCACAACAAGCCGATTGGATTCATTTAACCCGCTACCTGCCTTATAGCCAATAAAAACATTATCACTTCCTGAGGTATTCGTAATGCCGGCATTATACCCGATGATCGTATTGCGTTCACCCGCACCATCCGCAAAGGCTCCCATTCCAACAACTGTATTATGATTATGGGTGGATATACCTGCAAGGGCATTATTTCCTATCGCGATATTCTGAATACCGGAAGTAAGGGAAGGAGCAGCATTATAGCCAACAATAATATTAGCACTATTTGAAGTATAGCTAATGGAAGAGGCAACTTGAACACGGTTCAGCCGGGCCTCGCCGTAAACTGTTAAATCTTTGAGTAGCATCCCGCCTTG
>RZYD01000358.1 GCA_009930445.1 Bacteroidia bacterium
TCTGCTCGACGTTTCTTACATCAGCCCGCTGGCCAATGGAGCCCTGACAAAGTATTTCTTTTCATTGGAGGATACTATTGTACGTTCAAAAGCTAGTGATTCAACCTTCGTGATTGCCTATCGTCCCCGTAAAGGGACAAATTTTGACGGTCTGAGTGGGCTTTTATATATAAACACGCATAAATATGCATTGGAAAATGCTACAGCTGTTCCAGCGGATACCAATTCCCTTATGGGCATTGCTATCCGTCATAAATACCAGCGCGTGGGCGAAATGTGGTTTCCGGAACAGATTCATACCGACTTGCTGCTTTACAGCGTTTTACTTCAGGCGGGGGATAAACAAGCTTATGTTACCGGCCGGGGGAAACGTTATATTCGTGAGGTCTCTTTGGCATCGTGCGAAGTTGAGCCTCCGCGGGGTGCTTTCGCAGTGGAGATGGCCTCCGATGCCGCATTCAAAGGGAAAAAGCGTGTTGATGAACAACGCCCGCTTCCACTCACGGCAAAAGACCGGGAAACCTACCGCGTGCTGGATTCAATAGGCAAGGAAGAAAATTTCGACCGTAAGTTGCAATCCGTTTCCATGTGGGTTAACGGAATGATGCCTGTAGGTTTTGTGAACCTTGATATCCTGAGCCTCATGATGTATAATCCTTTCTCGGGATACAGCCCTGGTTTGTATCTGGAAACCAATAACCGCCTCTCTCCTTGGTTTTCATGGAGTGTTTTCGGGGCTTATGGTTTTAAGGACAAATTATTCAAGTATGGTACCGAGATTTCGTTGCTGTTCAATTCGCGCTGCGACGGTCGTTTGCAATCCGGATACCATTACGATCTTACTGAACCGGGAAAATTTTCGGCAGATGCGTTTCCCTTACATCGAACCGATGACTTCCTGCGAAATTATTCGATAGATGTTTTTGACCGTACCGAAAATGTTTTTTTTTCTGTTTCCTTCCGAACCCTGCGTTGGTTTCAAATGCAATTGAAATATCAGTATCAGTTTGTTGATGCTTATCCCGATTATCAGTTTTACAAGAAATTGGAAACTGTTACTCTTTCGGGCTCACAGTTCATTTTTAATACCCTGGAAGCCAATTTGCGTTTTGCTTTTCGTGAGAAATTGATGCAAAGTCCACGGGGAGTTATTTCTGGTGGAACGGATTTCCCTGTGTTGGAAATTGCTTACCGAAGAGGGTTTGATGGCATTTTGGCAGGCGAATATCCGTTCCATCGGGTTGAGGCCGCGTTGCGTTTTTTTCACGATTTTACCTGGCTGGGAAAGTCTGCTGTACTGATCCGAGGCGGAATAGTATCTTCGGATGTTCCCCGTCAGCAACTTTTTAACGGGAATGGAACCCTTTCATTGCATACCCTGTATGCACCATTTTCCTTTGCTACTATGCGCCCGGGTACGTTTTTTTCCGATAAATACATCGCATTTTATCTCTCCCATTCGTTTAAGAATCTGCTTTTTGGATCCGGTTGGTTCCGGCCGGAACCTGAGCTGGTCTTTAATGGCCTTTTGGGGACCCTGAACCACCCGGAACTTCATAATCTGCCTTTTCTTATTCCGGATAAGGGATATTTTGAAACAGGTCTTTTGCTTAATAATTTGCTGGGAAAAGAGTTTGGCGTGGGTGCCGGTGTGTTTATGCGAACCGGCTATTATGCATCCGATCGCTGGAAAGAGAATCTCGCTTTTAAAATTATCTTAACTTTGCCTTAAATACCCATCTTCATGAAATCTTTACCCCGTTATATTGTAGGAACCCTTACCTTGCTGCTAGTCGCATTCTTGATTTGGCGGTTTACCGGTATCTTTTGGTATCTTGTTATAGGAGCTGTAGTTTCTTTTATTGGCGCTCCTCTCGCAAATATTTTGGATAAAATCCATTTAGGAAAATGGTATTTTCCCCGTTGGCTTAGCTCTTTATTTTCGCTACTTTGCATTATTTTCGCCGTGGTGATGTTTTTTCGTCTGATTATTCCTTTGGTGGTAAACCAGGCGGAGGTTGTGGCACAAATCGATACAGCGGAAATTAGTGTAATGATTGAAACACCCGTGGAAGAGCTTACCGTGATGCTTCATAAATATGGTATTGTAGCTGAGGATGAAAGTATTATTTCTACTATAGAAAGCAAACTGACCGAATTTCTGGATATGGCTACTTTCAGTAATGTGCTCAGTAATGTTGTAAACATTGCAGGAAGTCTTTTTATTGGTGTTTTTGCTGTTTTTTTTATCTCTTTTTTCTTTATTAAAGATGAAAATCTGTTTCAGAGCGGGATTATGATTTTTGTTCCTGAACGGTTTACTGAAAAGGTGGGCAATGTACTCCGTAATACTAAACGTTTATTGTCGCGATATTTTTTGGGTTTACTCGGCGAGATGCTGACCATGATGACTTTGGAGAGCATCGGCCTGACTATTTTTGGAATCCGCGGTGCCCTGCTGATTGGTTTCCTTGGTGGGCTATTGAATGTAATTCCTTATTTGGGCCCTGTCCTGGGAGGAGCCATTGGTACCCTCATCGGCGTTGCTACGGTGCTTAGTATGGGCCTGTACGACCAGGTACTAATCACGGCGATTGTCATTATCTCAACCTTTGTGATTTGCAATTTGATTGATAATATTATTCTGCAACCCCTGATTTATTCGAATAGTGTGGATGCCCATCCTCTGGAAATTTTCCTGGTAATTTTTGTTTTTGGTGACCTTGGTGGAATCGTAGGGATGATTCTTGCCATTCCGGGATACACCGTTATCCGCATTATTGCCCGGGAATTTTTAGGCCAGTTCCGTGCGGTGCAGACGATTACGGGCAGGTTGAAGATGGATGAGAAGGATTAGAGGATAATAACTCTCCTC
>RZYD01000359.1 GCA_009930445.1 Bacteroidia bacterium
AAATCCACGTCCAGAATATCTTTCAGAATTACACCCTGAAATGGCGTAACCGCGTGAATCCCACGCCCACGCCCATAAAAAATATTCGGATACACAGCCCTGTCGCCTTCAGGCAATTCTGTAATCCGATATACCTCCCGGCCACGGTCAAAAACACCCATACTTTCAGCAATCATAGGATCCAGATCACGGTTTATCGTGAATGACTGCTCCAGCGACCGGATGACAATCCGCGTTGGATTACTGATATTTCGTTCCGTCAACAAATCGGCGGCTGCAATGATCCGGGCACTTTGAGGAAGCGGCCAGTACTCCTTTGTTTTACTTGGAACAATTTGCATTACCCGGGTTCCAATGATAATCTCGTGGAGATGAATCGGGTAAAAAAGCTCGCCCCAGCTAAAAACCACTTTCTCGCCAGCCGCGTTCCACACCTCAACGTAAGCATCAACAATCGGGTTAAACGTATCGGCATTTTTCTTAACCAAAGGACAACGGTCGAGAATATCAAATAACGAAGGACCATCATAACGGTACGCACCCACAAATTTATTACTGTCGTGTGTAAATAATGTTTCTTTAACCACCACACTATGTAAAGGCAACGCGTTAAGATCAATCGTGAAGGTTTCTGTTGTTTCCCCCTCTACCACGATTGTTTCCAATGGCAGGGCATGTGTTTCTTCATTATCATAAAAGTTGTTCGTTGCATCCGTAGTATCAACGACAGTGGACCCGTTTCCGGATTTAGGTTCAGTAGAACATCCCGCAAGGAATACAAACAACAGCAGGGTAAACGGTAATACAAATGTTTTTTTCATTGTAATTATTTATTAGTTTAAGAAAGATAAAATATCCGGTGAATTGGTTTCATAAGTATTTAGCATTGGTAATCCATTATGGCCAGGTTATAAATCGTATCCTAATTCCCTTTTAAGGGAGGAAAACCATGGAGGGCTTTGGATTGAATTTTCTGACAAACGGGGCTTTATAACTGGTTGTCCGCATTTTTTAAAAACTTCCTGTCCCTCCTGCGATAAAATAAATTGTATCAACTGGTCGGCCCGATGGCTTTTGGAAGTATGCGGCTTGCACAATCCATACACCATTGCCTCCCCGCATTTCATAATACGCTGATGCTGTTGATTGCCATCCACCTCCACACAAGCCTTAGCATACCAGGTGTCCAGCTCCGGGTCACTGAGGTTCAGGCTGTCGGGAAGGGCAAGAAAACCCAAATTATGCTGCACCAGCACCGAGCGGTAATTAAAAATGAAATCGATAGCACCCACCTCGAGTAAGGGCAACAGCTCGGTTGCTTTTGGACGGATATATTGGCGGTCTTTTTCGATCAGTTGTTGTTGAAACCCTGGCAGGGCATACACACGCTCGGCCAGTGCAGCCACCATCACAGCGCGGTATCCGGCAGGGTCATGGTCAGGATTGGCGCGTCCAAAATGCACCTCATCCCGTGTTAAAATCTCCGGCCAGTTCCATTCTGTAATCTCTTTTTCCCATCCACTCCCCTTTTTATAGCCAATAGCCATTTCATTTCCTGCAAAAAGAACAGCGTAATCGGCATAAGCGGGAATCATCAATTGATCGATCAAACTGTAATCGGCCACGGCCAGCACATCGCAGGCCTTGTTCAATTCGGTAATTTTGCGTATACAGGTAAGGCTTCCGGCACTTTCCAGCCGAACCTCCACCTCAGGATGCTGTGCTTGATAACGGGATACAATTTCCTTTAAGGGAACCGAAAGGCTCCCGGCATGGAAAACGGTAAGTATTTCGCCCGGCCGCTGGCATCCAAAGAATAAAACAATATTGCTCACAAAAAAAACAAAGCGCAACGCTGTTTTCATACCGAACGTTATGTTAAATGAAACCTATCGCATCAAAAATAGTATTTTTTAAAACACGCCCACGTGAAAAAAGAAAAAAAGCAGAACCAATGAACAGGATTCATTTTTTTTACCTTTGGCAGGAAAAAAAAACGCAATGCGCTGGGATAAGCAATGGTTTCAATTTGTAATACTTTTTCTTTTGGCCTTCACCTGGGGGTCTTCCTTCATCCTGATGAAGACCGGCTTGCAAAGTTTTACACATAGTCAGGCCGCAGCAATCCGTATTGTGCTGGCATCGCTGGTACTCTTTCCGCTCTCCATGAAGAATTTAAAAGTTGTCAGGCGCAAAGATTTACCCTATTTGCTGATTTCCGGTTTTGTGGGAAGTTTTATTCCAGCCTTTTTATTTACAAAAGCACAGACCCAAATTGACAGCGCGCTGGCAGGGATGCTCAACAGCCTGACACCGGTTTTTACCCTGGTAGTCGGGGTACTGTTTTTTCGCACTCCCGTTAAAATACGTCAGGTTTTGGGGTTATTGCTGGGATTAACGGGGGCACTGGTACTCATCACTGCCGGGTCGGACATAACGCTAAAAGGAGTCAACAGGTTTGCCCTTTTTATAGTGGTAGCCACGATTTGTTATGCCTTTAACATAAATGTGGTAAAAAATTACCTGTCGCATCTTACAGGGGTGCAAATCACCTCTTTATCGTTTATGTTTCTATGGCCTGTGGCGTTAAGTTATCTTTTAACTACTGATCTTGCAGCAGTGGTTACGCATCCGGGATGGCAGGTACATTTTCTGGCGTTAGCCGCATTGGGCATCCTCGGAACAGGAGTGGCGATGTTATTCATGAACAGCCTTATTCGACGTACTTCTGCTGTATTTGCCTCATCGGTTACGTATATTATTCCATTGTTTGCTATTTTATGGGGAATACTCGACGGGGAGATTATCACGACCCTCCATGGTCTGGGGATGGCGGTTGTGTTAACGGGAGTATACCTTACAAACCGAAAATCA
>RZYD01000360.1 GCA_009930445.1 Bacteroidia bacterium
GCGTTATATTACTTTGCTGCACGTATTATTGTTTTCTCAGTAAACCAGCATTGAACCGTATACGACTGGCCTTCGGATAAATCGTGGAAGAAAATCATTTCCGCGTTGGGAAACTGCTTACTATAGGCAGAAATCCGCTGATCTGCAACATCAGCCAGCGAGGAGTCGATACGCTTGGCCTGAATATATTTATCGACTGCAGCCCAGTACGGGGCCTTTTTCTCCAAATCATTACTGCCACAATTTCCGGCGGCTTCGGCGTACATATCACCAATCAAAATATAAGGACGGCCATCGTTGGGGTTCAGTTTAATCACCTCGTTGGCATTTTTCACAGCATTCGGAAAATCATTCACGTTTTTATAGCTGTCGGAAAGAGCAAAATAGCAGGTTTCGAGCATTTCAGGGTCTTCCATACCCAGGCCTTCAGTAAGGTATTCAATGGCTTCGGTATAATTCTGCTTGTTGTACATCATTTTTCCGATATGAAAGGCAGACTCTGCCGAGGGCTCGAGTTTATGCAGTTGTACAGATACATCAAAATAAAGGGGGCTATCGTCACACCCTTTGTTATCGAGCATGGAAGCAATTTTTTTAAGTAATTCGATATTTTCAGGTTCCGTCTCAAATTTCTGTGTATAAAGCGGAATCAGATCCTCGCAAGAGGCAAAGGGTTCAAAACTGCTTTCAATATTTCCCTTAACACTCTCATAATAAGAGCCATATTTTTTATTGTTAGCAATATTATAATCCACTATTTTAGTCAACAGATCATAATTATCTAGAATCAGACTTTTTTCAGCTTTCCCAGAGGTGTACATTTCAATGGTCAGACGGAAAAACAGGTCAACAACAGCATATTCGGCTTCATTGCCTTCAAGCTCAATACTGCGGGCCAGCATTTGATAAGTAGGTTCGACGTCGCTGTTATTATACCCAAACCGTTCGAGTCCTTTACGACCTAACACATACCCTTCCTGACCGAAATATTTAATACGGGTATCGTATAACAACATCAAGGTATCAATGTATGCTGCCTCATCTTCAGGACTGGCTGCATTCTGAATCAAATAGCCAAGAATCCGGGTTCCGTCGACATAAGTATAAAGAGAGGCTTTGGGGCAATTCAGGAACACCCAGCGCCAGGGCTTAATGGCATCTTTTACCGATTCACTCCTATAGCCGCTTTTTTTCCATTGCTTAAAAAATTCGCGATAAAGCGAAATATTTGTCAAACATTGGATACTATCCTGACCATACTTGGGTTCATCATCGGGGCCATTGGCAGTAAATGAAACATTTCCGGCCAATAGTGGGGCAGAAAATGTCATCATGAGCAATAATAATACAACCTTTGCTTTCATATGTATTCCTTTCGTGTTGTTAATCACCTCTTAAAGTATGCGAATTTAATTAAATTTTTGTTTGATAAACCAATTTTCATAGATCGAAAAACCCAGCCGAAAATTAAAAAAGGTTTCTTTAATTAATTCTTCATTGGAGGTACCCCTGCTTCCGATTTCAAAACCAAGGTTTATTGTAGACCGGCTTCGGCGCAGTGGCATCCCTATTCCAAAAGTTATGCCAAATTCATTGATGGCCGTTTCCTCAATCTGTAATGCCGACTTATGATAATAAAAACCGGCGCGATAACGCACCCAGTTCCAGTAGTTTCCAACCGTTTCTCCTCCGGGCATAAATTGTCCTCCGGCAGCAAACCGCAACGAATTTTCCATCTTTTCATTCACAGTAAAAATGTGAAAATCTTCCCAGTTCCGGTATTCTACATCGGCACCAAAATGGTATTTATTTTTTTTCTTAAAAGAAAATCCGGCGCCAAGGGTCTGAGGCATGCCAACTGTACCCTCAAGATCCTTAACATAATAAAGCGTATCCTTGATGTAATCTACACCAAGGCTGGATAATATATAGGTATAGGTTAAACGGCTGCGGGAAGCGTTTACATTTTCACCCAACGCATATACCGCTCCCAAACCCAGTACATAATCGTTATCCTTTCCAAATTCATAGTTAAAATAGGCCCCAAAATCAAAACATAAATCTTTATAGGTTAATGATCCGATATTCTTGGTATACAAAAAGAAAACAGAATCGGGAAAAGATGCGGATTGCTTATCGGTAACCGTGCCAAACAAATAACTTACATTTGCGCCAAGGGAGAGATAATTTTCGTTACCGAATTTCACTGCATGGCCCCAGTAAAACTTGTTAATACCTCCGGATCCCTCATAATTGTATTCGAGGTTTCCAACGCCTGGCAGGTTTTGCCGGCTGTTCATGGCATAATTCACCTGGCTGTAAGGAAGCAGCCCCAGGCTGGTTTTCCACCATCGGGCAATGGGAAAGGCAAAGGTGATATAATCGATGCCGGCGTTATTGTACGACTCAGATTGACGTATCGTGTTAAGCGTAACGGATTTCGTGTACACCCCCATATCGAAAACAAAGGAGAGCGTATCGAAAGCGGCATAAGTGGCAGGGTTCGATGGGTTGATATATAAATCGCTACCCATTCCTATTCCGATACCTCCCATTGAATTATAAAAAATTGACTTTCCGCTTTGAAGATTTCCAAGGCCAAAATTTGAATAAGGGGAGTTAATCTGTGAAAAAGCATACGATGCCGGCAACAGGATCGTGATGATTAACCACAATCGCAGAATTCTATTTTTCAGTGTGTTCAATGTTATGATTTAAGATTAAATTGAGCCCTGTGAGCACAATATCATTTTGTGCAAAGATGGGATAATTAATTTTTTTTTCAAAAGAGGAAATAAAACCTCCGGAAACGATAACGTGAAGCCCCGGAAAATGTTGCCTGTAATACCGGATATAATACTC
>RZYD01000361.1 GCA_009930445.1 Bacteroidia bacterium
TGTTTGGCCGTCAGGATAATCAATGGTGGCAAAAACCCAAAGGTTTCTGTACGAATAATCAATATGGTGACGAATATGAAATTGCAGGTCGTAGGTATTCAGCGTATCTCGAATTTCGAACTGAAAAATGGCCGGACTGTTTTGATGCCATCCTCCTTCAGGAATCGGATTATAGTTTTCGAAGGCAACGTTGCGGTTGCACCCGGAACCTAATAGCAGAATCAGCGCAATTACCAAAGAAAACCGATAGGGACGAGTGTGCATGGTGTAGGATAATTTCAGCAGGGGTTAATCGTCGAAGCGACGGAGATCCTCTTCGGATATTCCGACTTCAAATTCCGTTTTTTGTTCTTTACTGTAGGCGAAATCTTCTAATTTATCCGGTTTGACACCTTTTTTATTCATACTGATGATTTCATTTACTTCCTTCAGCGGGATGGCCATCATATTTGAGTTATCATTAATATAGGAATACCAGACCAGTCTTTTGAATACATCCGCTTTCATATATTCTGCATTTCCATATTTTGTTTGAAGCACTAAATCGGGTTGCGGAAATTCGCGCAAGGCCTCCTGATAAACTTCATATTCGTAATTGAGGCAGCATTTTAGCTTTGAGCATTGTCCTGCCAGTTTTTGCGGGTTCAGCGAGAGCTGCTGTATTCGTGCAGTGGCAGTGGTTACTGACCGGAACTGGGTAAGCCAGGTAACACAACATAATTCTCTTCCGCAGGAGCCAATTCCACCCATACGTGCTGCTTCCTGACGCACACCAATCTGTTTCATCTCAATCCGGATGCGGAATTGTTCTGCAAGCAGTTTGATCAGCTGGCGGAAGTCGACACGATCGTCGGCCGTGTAATAAAAAATTGCCTTAGTCCCGTCGCCCTGGTATTCCACGTCGTTTAGTTTCATTTCCAGATTCAGGTCATAAATAATTTTTCGTGTACGAAACAACGTGTCATTTTCTTTCATAACGGCATAAATCCATTTTTCAATGTCATTGACTCTGGCTTTGCGGTACACTTTTTTTGTTTCCTGATTAGGAAAAAAAGCTTTTTTCGCCATCTGTTGTTCCACGCTGTGGCCGGTAAGGCTAACAATGCCAATGTCATGCCCTGGTGAGGATTCCACGGCAACAATATCACCAGCCATGAGGATTAGGTCGTCAGGTTTTTGGAAAAAGTCTTTCCGTGAATTTTTAAAGCGAATTTCTACATAGGGGTAATCCGGCTGACCGTCAGGTATTGGCATCCGTAGGAAGCGATCCTGGACATCGAGTTTACAGGCACCGTGTGAGAAGCATCCTTCTCCGCGGGTAGCCGCATCCGGAGTCCCTTCGCATCCACGGTGGAGAAAAGGAGAAGATTTTGAATTTATAAGTGTCATACGATTGGAATCAAATGTTTAGTGTGACAAAGATAATAAAATCATGGTTGTCTGCTGCGGGTATGCAGCAAATTGCTGATTCTGAACGAAAGATCGGTGAGAATAATGTTGGCATTGCCGTTTCTTCCGATTTGTACAATAGCCTCATCAAATTCATTGTAAAAACCCTGCATTACTTCCGGATGAATGAATGGACTGAATTTGGTAACAAAATCTTTTTCTGCTCCACTGCGGTATGTAATCTCTCCGGAGTCGTGATGTATCATTAGAGAATCGCGGATCAGCCCTTGTCCGTATTGCAAAAAACGTTTCACTTCCTCCCTGTTTCCGGGAGAGATTTGGGTGATCATCTCCTGAATCTCGTATATTTTTGCTTGCAGACAACTACGCATCCAGGAACGGAAAAGTAAAAAATATTTTTCATCGTTGTTTTTTTCGTTGGCATCCTGAAAGGCTTTATGCAGGTTTCCTGCACAGCGCTGTGCAATATAGTCCGCCGATTCCACCCCGAGTTGAAACGTTTGCCGGAGTATTGCACTTACCTCTTGAGCCGGATACGGCAAGAATTTTACTAGCTGTGTCCTTGATTTTATGGTACTTAGCAGTTGGTCGTGATTTTCTGCAATTAAAATAAACAACGTTTTATAGGGGGGCTCTTCAAGAATTTTGAGTAATCTGGGCGCCGCTTCGCGATAAAATCGTTCAACCTGCCACATGATGACTACGCGGTATTCCGATTCGTACGATTTTAGGCTTAGTTTCTGAATAATACTATTGCAATCGGCTGTATTAATAATCGACTGTTTCGTCTCTGTTTTTAGCTTTTCATGCCAGTCGTGTAAGCTGATAAAGGCATTTTTTTCGAGTAAAAGCTCCCGCCATTCGCTGGCAAAATGTTCGCTTTTCGGGTTGTCGTTACTTTTTGTTTTTATTACCGGATAAATAAAATGCAGGTCGGGATGCGCCAGTTTTTTGTATTTGATGCACGATGGGCATACGCCACAACTGTCATTGGCTGAGGGGTTTTCGCAATTGATATACTGTGCAAAGGCAATCGCCATAGCCAGTTTCCCTGTTCCTTCCTGTCCTAAAAATAATTGAGTGTGGCTGACACGCTGCTCCTTAACGGATTGCAGAAGTTTTGCCTTGATTTTATCCTGTCCGGGTATTTTATTAAACTGCATAATGCTACAAAGATAGAAATAGTTTGGTAGGGATTATCGTCGAAAGATACTAACTTTGTTTGCTAAATGAAAGATGTTGAGTATGAGATACGACCCAATTCCTGCTGATTTGTTCATAGCAAACCGACTTCGGCTTGCAAAGCTGATGAAAACAGCCAGTGTGGCTATTTTGGTATCAAACGATGCGATGCCCCGAAACGGAGATCAGTATTTTCCTTACCGTCAGAATTCTGATTTATTTTATTTGTGTGGCATTGAACAGCCCGGAACAGT
>RZYD01000362.1 GCA_009930445.1 Bacteroidia bacterium
AGATGAAATTGCCGGAATTCTGCGCACGGTCCGGAGTATTAAAGCCGGTGAAGAGGACTCGTTCGATATCAATGAGATTTCTGTTGTTACCAATTATATAGACCAGATTTTTAGTATCATCAGTATTGTGGGTTGGATTATCGGGGGATTTTCATTGTTGGTAGGGGGATTTGGCATTGCCAATATTATGTTTGTTTCGGTTAAGGAGCGAATCCGTCAAATTGGAATTCAAAAAGCTATTGGTGCTAAAAATTATTTTATTTTAAGTGAGTTTCTGTTTGAATCGGTGTTTTTAAGCCTTTTTGGTGGTATTTTTGGCCTGTTGCTTGTTTTTGTTGGTGTTTTGGTGGCCAGAGCTAGTATTGATTTTCCTGTTTTTCTTAGCAGCGCTAATGTTATCGTCGCCATTAGCGTTTCTATTCTGATCGGTCTGGTGGCCGGTGCTATTCCGGCGTATAATGCTTCGCGTCTCGACCCTGTGGAAGCCATGCGATCCAATACGTAAAAATTTTTTTCCTTTATGGGTTATTTTTTCTTTCTTTTCTGATTAAGATAAAAAGATGAGTTTCTTACTGCTTAACAGTAAAGCGATTACCATTTTGTTGTGGATAATTGTTTGGGTTAACGCTATTTATCGGTAGCTTTTTTTATCTTTACAATTCCTTATACTATTTTATGTTAAAGCGTTGGGTCGTAAAAGAATATGGTGAAAATGAAGCCGTTACCAAGCTTTCCCGGGAGCTTGGTATTGATTCGGTTTTGGCCAATTTGTTGGTTCAACGGGGTATTACCGACTTTAACGGTGCAAAACGTTTCTTTCGCCCTGAACTTTCCCATCTTCACGATCCTTTCCTGATGAAGGATATGGATAAGGCAATTGACCGTATACATCGGGCGTTGGAAACCAAAGAAAAAATACTTGTATATGGTGATTATGATGTGGATGGAACGACCGCTGTTGCGCTTGTTTACAGTTTCTTGAAAGACCTCAACGCAAATATCGACTTTTATATTCCTGATCGCTATGCTGAAGGGTATGGCGTTTCTTATATGGGTATCGATTATGCCTGTGCCCACAATTACAGCCTGGTTATTGCGCTTGACTGCGGAATTAAAGCCATTGAGAAAATCAGCTATGCCCGCAGTTTTGGTATTGATTTTATTATCGGCGACCACCACCGACCCGGAGATACACTTCCGGATGCGGTTGCTGTGCTCGATGCAAAACGTGCTGATTGTGCGTATCCCTACAAAGAACTTTCGGGTTGTGGCGTTGGGTTTAAGCTTATTCAGGCCTACTGTCAACAATATAATATGCCGTTTGAACGCTTACACCCATACCTCGATCTTGTTGTGGTTAGTATTGCGGCTGATATTGTACCTATTACCGGCGAAAATCGAATTTTAGCCTATTTTGGATTGAAGAAAATTAACAGCAATCCACGTCCAGGGCTCGAAGCTATTTTGCAGGTTTCCAATGTATTACGACGAAAGCCTCCCGATATTAACGATGACAGGGGTGTTTTTACCCGGGAACTGACAATTTCTGACCTGGTTTTTGTTGTCGGCCCCAGAATTAATGCAGCAGGCCGTCTCGAATCCGGCCGTAATTCTGTGGAGCTTCTCATCAGTACAAGCTATGAAGAAGCAAAGGTGCTGGCCTCCGCTATTAATGATATCAATAACGAACGTCGCCATCTTGACAATCAGGCTACCACAGAAGCGCTTGAAATGATTTTGGCCGACCCAACTTATGCATCAAAAAAAACAACCGTAGTCTATAACCCGGAATGGCATAAAGGAGTCGTCGGAATCGTAGCCTCACGGCTTACTGATAATTACTACCGCCCTACGGTGGTGTTAACAAAAAGTAATGGCCTCATTACCGGCTCAGCCCGCTCTGTGAAAAATTTTGATGTGTATGATGCCATTGATGCCTGCTCCGACCTGCTGGAACATTTCGGCGGCCATACTTATGCCGCAGGCCTATCGATGAAAGAAGAAAACCTCGAAGCTTTTACTAAAAAATTTGAACGAATCGTCGATGAATCTATTGATATGTCGATGCTTGTACCTGAAATCGAAGTGGATATGGAAATTCGTTTAAGCACGATAAATACCCGTTTTTATCGAATTCTTAAACAATTTGCCCCCTTTGGCCCGGGTAATATGTCGCCCGTGTTTTTAACCAATGGCCTGGTGGATACCGGAGTGGTCAGGTTGGTTGGAAAAAATGAGGACCCACTGCGCAACCATTTGAAACTAACGGTTATTCATCCGGACGAATCCTCATACCCTCAGCCTGCTATTGCTTTTCAACAAGGCGAATATTACTCAAAAATTGCCGAAGGACAGCTCTTTAGTATCGTATATCACGTGGAACAAAATGAATGGAATGGAACGACCACCCTTCAACTTAATATTAAAGACATTAAAATAATTCCTTAAATATTGAAGGTTTCTTCTATGAAATCATTGACCTGATTTTTTTCCTGATCGAAATCCGGCCTTTTTTCATCAAATACGATTTCCTCCATTTTATTGCTTAGGTTTTCGATATAAGGATAAAAAAAGCTTTCCTCTTTAATTTTTTGATCAATTAGATCGTTTTTCCTCTCAAAATTATCGAATACATAAAACAGAATAGCCAGCAGCAAAATTCCTTTTATCGCACCAAAAGCTAACCCGAGAATGGTATCCACTGGGCCCAACGCAATGGCATGGAATAATTTTTTTATTCCCTTCCCCAGCAGGTTAACGGCAATTACTACCACAATAAAAGTCAGGATGAAAGCAATAATGTGCAAATAGGAGGCATCCATGCTTA
>RZYD01000363.1 GCA_009930445.1 Bacteroidia bacterium
CTCGCGATGTAACACTTGCCACTTGCTAACAGTTTGGTTTACCACCGCCTGTTCGGGGCTTGCACCCTATAATTAACACCCATGCCGGGCGCACACAGTGAGTATAAGAATAGTAGCCGACTTCGTGGTACTTTCCTGAAAAAATATACGAAAGTTGAAGTGGGATACAACCCTTGAATTTACTACTATTTCGGCTATTATTTTTATACATTGTTACCGCCTGGCATTTCTTTCAATTCATAATTTGTGCTTCGGCCACCGCTCGCTTCTTTTTGTAAGATATCCTTCTTAATCAAATCTTGAATATCTCGAAGAGCCGTATCTTGAGAACACTTGTTAATTTTTCCCCATTTCGAGGTTGTTAACTTTCCGTCAAATCCATCAAGTAGTCTGTTTATTATTTTTTGCTGTCTATCATTGAGAATTGTGGTGGAATGTATTTTCCAAAATTCTGCTTTATGAAGTATTTTCGATAAAGTCTCATCTGTGGAGTCAATAGCATTTATTAAACATTGCAAAAACCACAAAATCCATTCTGAAATATCTGAATTTCCTTTTTGTGTTTTTTCAAGTTTTTCATAATACTGTTTTCTTTCAATTCTAATTTGTGCAGACATACTGTAGAACCGCCTAATACTTTTGTCAGAACGTGCCAATGTCATATCTGTAATAGCTCTTGTAATTCGTCCGTTTCCATCGTCGAATGGATGAATTGTCACGAACCATAAATGAGCAATAGCCGCTTTAAGAACCAAATCTGTTTCATGCTCGTTTTCAAACCAATCTAAGAATCTTTTCATTTCTGGTTCTATCCTGTCTGAACTTGGAGCTTGATAGTGAATTTTTTCTTTTCCCATAGGTCCCGATACAACTTGCATTGGACCAGTCGTGTCTTTTCTCCAGTCTGCTACTGTAATTTTATAAAGATTACTCCAACCTGACGGGAACAACGCAGCATGCCAACCAAACAATCTGTCTTTTGTCAAAGGCAAATCATACCTTTGTGTAGCGTCAAGCATCATTTCAACTATTCCGTCAACATGCCGTTCCGATTCTACTGCTCCGGCTATATCAATTCCTAGTCGACGAGCAATTGAAGAACGAACTTGTTCTATTTCCAAAAACTCGCCTTCGATTTCAGATGACTTTATAACATCTAAAGTAAGAGTGTTCAAAACCGCTTCATTTTGTAAATCAAAGCCTAGCGATTCCATTTTCCCAAGAAGTCTGCCCTGTTGATTTCTAGCTTCACCAAGTTTTATCATCACTTTCTTATTGTCCCAAGTGAAGTCAGTCCAGTTTTCTTTTTCGTGTATATAGATTTTCATTCTACGCAAATTATGCGACAAATATACTCTTTATTCTCCGCAACTGAAACTTTCTCCGCAAAATATGCTCAGATTACAGCAATTAATCTCCGCAATGCCGTTTTTTCTGCTTGGCGGTAACGGTTGGTGCAAGTGGAGTGCGGGATTTTGAAAAGGTAACTTGTCAAACCCGCACGGAGCCAAGCCGGCTTTTTATTAAACATCATTTTAAAACCGTCATCCGTCAAAGACGGATTGGCGGTGGTTGAACAATGCGAAAACGCTGGAATACCACGCCCGCCCGCATTACATTTGTACTTTATTACCGTGCGATATTTTTCTTATTTATCAAGTTTACTATAATTTTTGTAATTGTATCTTTTTCATCAGTTTTGCTAACTGCAATCATTAAAGTCAAAGCAACTAATGCATTATCTGCAATTCTTTTTTCTTCATTTTCATCGTAGAGAATCCCATTTCTTTCCAAAAAGTATAAAAACAGAAATGCAGCAATTCTTTTATTTCCATCTGAAAATGAATGATTTTTTGTTACTAATTAAAGAAGGTTTGCAGCTTTTTCTTCAATACTTGGATATAAATCTTTTCCGTCGAATGTTTGGTAAATTGTTGAAACTGAACTTTTAAATGAATTGTCTTTTTCGCGACCAAACAATTCACTGTTTCCATATTTTTGCTTTACCAGTCGAATTTGTTTAATTGCTTCGTCGTAAGTTAGTTGGTATTTTTCTTTTCCTGAAGTTTCCTCAATTTTTAAAGTCTGGTAGTCGTATTGGTCTAGAATGTCGAGCGCAAAAGCATAGTCTGAAATTATCTTTAGTAATCCGATACTTTCTCCGCTTGATAATTCTTTTTGATTTACAATGTTTCCTAAAATTCTTACTGATTCCTTTAATTCCCGTAATTGCTCATTTTGCTTGGATAACCGTTTTTCATTTATTGAAAATCCTTTTATTAAAAAGTCTTTGAGAATTTTGTTTGCCCAAATTCTGAACTCGGTTCCTCTTTTCGAATTTACACGGTATCCGACCGCAATTATTACATCAAGATTGTAATATTTGATTTTTCGTTTTATTTCCCGGTCACCTTCTTTTTGAACTTGTGCAATTTTTGCACAAGTTGACTTTTCCTCAAGTTCTTCAGTTTTATAAATATTTGAAATATGTCGGTTAACAGAAGTCCTGTCGGTTTCAAACAAAGATTCAAGTTGATATTGATTTAACCAAACTGTTTCATTATCAAGCTGAACTTCAATTTCTGTCTTTCCATCTTTTGTCGTGAATATTTGAATTTCAGAATTATTCATTTTTGTTTTTTATCAAATATAGCCAATCTTTAAGTGAGTTTTTTGTCTTTTTTCATAATGTACGGTAATCGAGTAGAGCAAGATACGAAAAGATTTTCGTATCTCCACCCTCTCACACCACCGTACGTACCGGCCGGTATACGGCGGTTCGCTTAACATGGCGATACTTTTCGAAAATAACTGCTAACGGCACA
>RZYD01000364.1 GCA_009930445.1 Bacteroidia bacterium
AAAAGTTGACGGATCATGAAATCTCTCACTTGACGCAAAAATATCGATTCTCTCGGGAATAAAAATTATCTTTGAAAACTTTTTTAAACAAAAGATGCACAAACGGGTAGCCCGGGGCAAAAACGAACAGCAAACAAATGATTTTCAACATACAGGCAGCGGATAAAGGAAGCAATGCACGCGCCGGAGTAATTGAAACAGGCCATGGGAACATATTAACGCCCATTTTTATGCCGGTTGGAACTGCCGGAACAGTAAAAGCAATCCATCAGCGGGATATTTATGATGATGTCAAAGCGCAGATTATTCTGGGCAACACCTATCATTTATATCTTCGGCCGGGAACCGGAATTTTGGAAAAAGCCGGAGGAATACACCTGTTTAACGGATGGAGCCGGCCCATGCTAACCGATAGCGGAGGGTATCAGGTATATTCACTTACTGCCATGCGGAAACTCAGGGAAGAAGGCGTAAAATTTCAATCACACATTGATGGGAGCTATCATACCTTCACACCGGAAAATGTGATGGACATTCAACGCAGCATTGGAGCAGACATCATTATGGCCTTTGACGAATGCACCCCCTTCCCCTGCACCTACGAATACGCCAAACAATCGCTCGGAATCACACACCGCTGGCTCGACCGTTGTATCGCCCAATTCAATGCAAGCGAACCAAAATACGGATACCATCAGGCGTTGTTTCCAATCGTGCAGGGAAGCACTTTCTCCGACCTGAGAAAGGAGTCGGCGGAGTACATTGCTTCGAAAAATGCCGATGGAAATGCCATTGGCGGACTTTCAGTCGGTGAACCGCACGAGATAATGTACGAAATGACCGAACTTGTATGCCGCATTCTGCCCGATGAAAAACCAAGGTACCTCATGGGTGTAGGAACGCCGGCGAATATTCTGGAGAGCATCGCGCTGGGGGTGGATATGTTTGATTGTGTGATGCCTACACGAAACGGCCGAAACGGAATGCTTTTTACCCTGGAGGGCATCATCAACATTAAAAACAAAAAATGGGAAGATGATTTTACTCCAGTTGACCCGAAAGGCAGCAGCTTTGTGGATCACATGTACACTAAAGCTTATTTAAGGCATCTCTTCATTTCCGGTGAACGGCTGGGTCCGATGATAGCCAGTCTGCATAATCTTACGTTCTACCTTGATCTCGTTTCCCGCGCCAGAGCACACATCACGGAAGGAAATTTTAGTTCATGGAAAAACCAAATGGTGACAAAACTGGCAAATCGCCTTTGATTTTTATACTTTCGCTGTTCGCGTATGAAAAAACTGGATGTCTATATCATAAAAAAATTCCTCGGCACTTTTTTCTATGCCATTTCATTATTGATTATTATTGTTATTATTTTTGATATTTCTGAAAAAGTAGATGATTTTCTGGAACGCAGCGCTCCCCTTCATGCCATACTGTTCGACTATTATCTGAACTTTATCCCCTACTTTGTCAATCTTTTTCTCTATTTATTTACATTTATTTCTGTGATATTTTTCACCAGTAAAATGGCGTCTGATACAGAAATTATCGCCATTTTAAGCAGTGGCATCAGCTATCGGCGGATGTTACGCCCCTACTTCATTTCTGCCCTGTTCTTAACCCTGCTTTCCCTGCTGCTGTCGAATCTTATCATACCAAAGACAAACGAACGGCTGGTGGATTTCGAGAAAAATTACCTAAAAACTCCACGAAAAGACAGAGCCAATAATATTCATATGCAAGCCGATAATGAGACGTACTATTTCATCAAAAATTTCAATGCAAAAAATGATGAAGGAAAAGACTTTACGCTGGAAAAAATAAATAAAAACAGGGGGATGTATTACCGTTTAACAGCTGAAAAAATTTTTTATAACAGCGACTCCTCCAACTGGACTCTGCTTGATTACAAAATCAGAGAAATCTTTGACCACGAAGAAAGGATAAAACGGGGCAAAAAGATGGATACGACCCTGCTTCTTTCACCGGTTGATTTTACCATCGTAGTAGAAGATCTGAAAGAGATGAACTATATGGAATTAAGGAATTTTATCCGTGTGGAGAAGGAAAAAGGGGTCAGAAACATGAAAAAATTTGAAATTGAGCAACATCAACGTTTTTCATTTCCTTTTGCCACCCTTATTCTGACGCTGCTGGGCGTATCGCTTTCGAGCAGAAAAGTGAGAGGGGGTATTGGGATGCATCTGGGGTTGGGAATTGGTCTCACTTTTACATTCATACTTTTTATGCAGGTTTCGGCTGTTTTTGCCACCAATGGAAATCTTTCACCCTTGCTCGCGGCATGGATTCCCAATCTGATTTTCATACTAATAGCAATGTACGCCTTTTTTAAGGCGCCTAAATAGAAAGCAGTCCACCCTGCCAGAGGAAACAATCTTTAAAGATATCGCCAAAATCAGCCACCGGACCGACAAATAAACCATAAACTGCAGCCCCGCTTCCCGACAAGGAGGCGTAAATCGCACCAAGAGCATATAATTGCTTTTTAATTTTGTCTATCTCAGGAAATAAGGGAACGAGGGCGGGCTCAAAATCATTTACAAGATTCGTTTTCCATAAAGAAACATCTTCGTCAATCACTGCCGCCAATGCGGGTGGAGAGGGGTCGGGGCTAACCCGTTGATAGGCCATTGCGGTAGCGATGTGCAATGCTGGTTTCACGATGAGAACCGTCATTTTCTGAAGGGCCGGCAACGTCACCGGGGTTAAATTTTCGCCTTTACCAGTGGCCAAAGCGGGCGTATTTCTGATAAAAAAAGGACAATCACTTCCAAGGGAAAAAGCAAGTGTTTCAAG
>RZYD01000365.1 GCA_009930445.1 Bacteroidia bacterium
AGTTATCGGTGATCACTGCACTGCTGCTATCGGAAATGTTAAATCCATAGGTGACGCTCTCTTTTTCCCTGCACTTCTATTACCATGCAAACGAGCATCGCGGGCAAGATTTTGATTATAATTAGAATTACTGACAAAAAGCGCAAAACACCGCAGGCACACAGTCTCCCGCCGTCAATAGCGGTGCCCCCCCCCCAATCTGGACTGCGGTAACTCGTCACCGCTCTGTTCCGCAGAACTCGTCACGCGACTTAAAACTTAAAACTTCCCCCACTTAAATCTTCTCCACTCAACACTTCGCCCCACTTAAAACTTTCCCCCACTTAACACTTCATACTCCGCACCAATCCCTGCAACATTTTCGAAATTTCTACACACTCTGTCCGCAAATGATCTGCCTCCACAGTATCAACAGCCCCAACACGCCCCGCAATAATCAACTGTGTTCGCAATTCTGCACAAGACCCCTTCGCAATATGCAAAAAATGGATTGATTCCTTCACAGAATCGCGTTCCATCCCCTCCGCGATATTCGACGAAACACTCACAGCCGCGCGTGTCATCTGATCCTTCAACCCAAAATCACGACAATCCTTCAACACCCCATACACTTCCACCGCCAATTCTACAGCTCGTTTCCAAACATCCAACTCCTCATACGACTTATACATCACACTCCAACTTAAATCTTAACACTTATCCCCAACTTAAAACTTAACACTTCCCCAACTTAAAACTTAACACTTCCCCAACTTAACACTTAACACTTCCCCACTTAATCACTTAAAACTTCCCAACTTAATCACTTAAAACTTTCCCAACTTAATCACTTAAAACTTCCCCACTTAATCACTTAAAACTTCCCCACTTAATCACTTAAAACTTCCCCACTTAATCACTTAAAACTTCCCCCTCTTCCCACTTAACACTTAAAACTTCTTCACTTAAAACGTTCCCACTTAAATATTCCCCGGCACCCTTCAAGTTCCAATTTCAAGTTTCACCTTCTCTCCCCCCCCCTCCCCCGCAAAAAGGACAAGGCACCTCAACAACCGTACACTAGTCACAATCCCGTCAGGGGATAATTCGTGGATGCCACACGTCAAACCCCTCTCAGAAAATTGTTTAGCGTTATCACCTTTTCTACTACTCCATTGTGTAAACGCACATCTTCTGTAACTAACTTGGCCTCATTAATTATTGCGGAAGCACAAATAATCGCATCAGGTAATTTCAACCGCTTATCCCTGCGCAATGCGATGGTCTGTTCCTTAATTTTCGTCGTTAGCTCTACTATATGAACATCACGTAAAAAGCATTTAATTTGCAACTCATCTGCTTTTGAGAGTGAATGAAATGAAAGCAATTCAATCTCAGTAATTACGGAAACATAATACTCGGCAGCCGGAAACACCAACTGGTCGTTCAATGCCGCAATAACAATATTTGTATCCAACAAATATCTATTTCCACTCATCACGCACCTCCCGTTGATATTTAACGGGATCTACATTGCGAAAGCTACTCACACAATAGTTTGAGAAATCAAGACATCCATCCGCAACGATCCCCTCCCCCTTTGTTTGCTCTTCGGCTAAGAGGATAACCCGTACATGACGCATATCAATACATTTACCTTGTGGAATCTTAATCATGTCATCGATTATATCCGTCTCAAATTCTATTGCATGCATTCTCGTATTCTCCGCTTTTCAGCTACCACAAATTCATTTTCCACAACCGTTCACTAGAGGAAATCCGAGAAAGCCAGAGCAAAGCTCCAGCGCAAGTTTCTCTCTCTGTCCCCACTCTTCATCCCTCTAGCAACGCGGTTGTAAATACTTTCTTTCTTCAGCTTTCATCATTCTCTCAAACTCCCCAATCCCTCAATCTTTAAATCCCTCAATCTCTCAATCACTTGCATAAATCAACGGTCTACAATCCCGTTGCTACCTTCTCCCCCACTTAACACTTAACCACTTAAAACTTAACACTTCTCCCACTTAACACTTGCGCTCCGCGCACCCTAAAACTTAATCCTTCCGTAATCCCCAATAATATTCACCCGCAACCCCGCCAGCAACTCCGTCGAATTAACCAAACGCTCATACGCAACCCCACACCAGAACGCAACCGGATTCCAAAGCAGATCATTCGGACAAACCTCCACCATCTTCATTTCAACAATATCCAAACACCCCGTCTGTTCCCCTCTTAAAACTTGCGCCCCACGCTCCCAACTTAAAACCTAACACTTCCCCCCTTAACACTCCTCCCCCCTTAACACTTAATCATTCAATCACTTAACCACTTAACCACTTAACCACTTAACCACTTAACGACTTAATCACTTAACAATTAACACTTTTCCCACTTAAAACTTAACACTTCCTCCACTTAAAACTTCCCCCCCCCCTTAACACTTCTCCCCTTAACACTTCTCCCCACTTAACACTTCTCCCCACTTAACACTTAAATCTCATAACGCTCCCCCTTAACTCCCGTTATCAAAGCATTCTTTTCCCTTCGATTCGGATAATTGATCAAGACTGCACGATACTTCCCCTTAAACACAAAAAGACTCCCTGCAGAAGCCCCTACAATACGATGCCGCTCAATCAACTGTCCAATATCTTCAAGGCTCCCTGCTCCTCCCAACACCGTTAGCGGAACGGAAATCGCATTTCTGACCTTCTCCACCAGATCCATATCATACCCCGACATCATTCCATCACGATCAATGGAATTAACCACGATTTCACCTGCACCATGCTCTTGCATGCAACGGGCAGACTCTTCAACCGTTTTTCCAGAATTA
>RZYD01000366.1 GCA_009930445.1 Bacteroidia bacterium
CACTCCGGCATCCATTTCAATTAACTCCTGACCCAATAGCCCCTTTGCCATAAAAAATATAGTTACGATACTTATTCCTGCAATTCGTTTTATCTCTATTGTATTTATTAAATATTCAAATAATTAAATATAAAAAAATCGGTTACACCCTATTTTGCAACCGGTTTTTATCCCATTCAAAAAATCAGGGATGCCGCTTTTTAAACTCCTTTATTCCTTCCTGAAGGAATTCATAGAAAGCGTCAACATCCAGGCTGTAAGCTCTCGGGGGAAGCAACAGCTGACCATTGAGGTCTAAAAGAGAATAATACGGCTGCGCATTAGTTTTAAAGCGTGATATCTGATAATCGGCATACTTTTTCCCTACCGTTTTTTTTACTTTTCCATCATAGGAGGAAGTCACCCAATCCTCTTCCGGCAATTTCGTTTTATCATCAACATAAAGTGCGGTTATAACAAATTCCTCACGCAACAATTTCAGAATCTTCGGATTAGACCATACACTGGCTTCCATTTCGCGGCAATTTACACACCCATGACCAGTAAAATCAAGAAAAACAGGTTTATTTTGCGCCTTTGCGCAGGCCAATCCCTGATCGTAATCAAAATACCCTTCCAGGCCATGGGGCAGATGAAGAAAATCAGAATATTTTGGCTTTTCACAGCCCTGATACGATTGGATGGCTATACCCTCGTTGTTACCGGCAACGGAGCCTACGATTTGTAACTCCTCCCTTACTACATTACGCAGATCAAAATCATGGGTTGACATGGGCGGCATATATCCGGAAAGTGCTTTAAGGGGAGCGCCAAACATTCCGGGAATCATATACACCACAAAAGAAAATACGATAATAGCCAGGCTCAGGCGCCCAACGCTGACAAAGGGCACATCACTGTCGTGCTTAAATTTGATCTTCCCAAGAAAATAAAACCCTAACAGTGAAAAGACCACAATCCAAATAGCAAGATACACCTCACGGTCGAGCAATCCCCAATGATACACCTGATCGGCAATACTGAGAAATTTGAAGCCCAGCGCCACCTCAATAAAGCCAAGTACCACCTTAACACTATTCAGCCATCCGCCTGATTTTGGCAGGTTATTCAGCCAGGAGGGGAAGAAGGCAAAAAGAGTAAAAGGTAAAGAAAAAGCAGCAGAGAAAGCCAACATGGTGATAATGGGTTCCCAGATATCGCCTTGTGCTGACTTCACTATTACAGAACCCACAATTGGGCCAGTACAGGAAAACGATACCAGAACCAGTGTCAGGGCCATAAAAAACGCACCTATTACGCCTCCTTTATCAGCTTTTGAATCCGATTTATTCACCATCCACGACGGAAGAGTAATCTCAAACGCTCCAAAGAAGGATGCCGCAAAAACAATAAAAATTAGGAAAAATAAAATATTTGGGATCCAGTGTGTGGCAAGCCAGTTAAAAATATCAGCGGTTACGCTCTCGCCCCCTACAAAATAGGTGATAAAAATAATCAACGCAATAGGCAGGGTGTATAGCAGAATGATACTAATACCGAAAGTAGAAGCATTGATCCGCGACTTAATCTTATTTCCGCCGCCTTTCATAAAAAAGGAGATGGTCATTGGGATCATTGGAAACACGCAAGGCGTTAACAGGGCAGCAAATCCCCACGCAATTGCTTCGAGAATAATTGCCCAGAGTGATCGTGTTTTTGTTGTTTCTTCGCCGGTTGCAGCCTTTTCGGCGAAGGTGATATCCGCTTCTCCCAGAGCAAACTCAGCCGTTTCTGAAATTTGTGACACACCGAGCGGAAACTCAAAATCTACTTCCGTTGGCGGCAGACATTGATTATCATCACACGCCATATACTCAAGAAAACCTGTAATCGTGGTTCCCTCCGTAATTTTAACCTTTTGACGGAAATTCACTTCGCCATCAAAAAACCGCAAAGTCATTTCAAAGAGGTCACTATATTCTTCGATAGGCTGAGGTTCTTCCACTACACCCAAGAGTTCATAGGAGGCATTCGTATTGAAAACAAATGAAGTGGGAACAGGACCTTCGTCATCAATATGTTGAGAATAAAGATGCCAGTGTTCATCGATAGAGGCACTAAAAACCAACTCATAGGTGTTATCCCCTAAATTTACTGCGGTAAACGACCATTTCACCGGCTCAAAAATCTGAGAAAACAGGGTACTGTGAAACAGTACAACAGCAATAAGAATTAAAAACTTTTTCATGAATTATTCTTCCCTTCTTTTCAACATACTAGATTTGATTTTAACATTGGGTAAAACGGATTATTTCCGTTGTGGAATCGGTGACCCGATACCGGTGATCAATACGGTGGCCAACTACCCATACAATATCATCCTGAGATAGCAGCAACCATGTTGCGGCTTTTTGCTCCATTTCAAACTTTTCATCAATAAAAAAATCACTTAATAACTTTCTTTTATCCATCCCCAAAGGAAAAAAGTAATCCCCTTGCTCCCATTTCCGCAACAAGAGGGGAAATTTGACCAACGCGCTGTCGAGACAAGCCACATTAGCCTCCTTAGGGATGAAAAATGACCCGGGCTGAATTTTTTCCCGTTGCATTTTCAAACAGACAGGAGTATCAATTTGTTCGAATTCTTCAATCCATAAGGCCTTCTGTTGTGAAATAATATTAGTTATCTCTTGAATTACAAGCGATTTACGACCTACAGTTAACGTAAAATTGTTAGCTGAAAAATTTTTACCTGCCGGGTCAGAGAGTGAGTGGATAATATCCTGAACCTGCGTAGCATTAAAACGATAGGGTTTCAGAAAT
>RZYD01000367.1 GCA_009930445.1 Bacteroidia bacterium
TTCACCATCAGGCGCAATGAAGATGTTCTTTCTTCGAAAGAAAAATGACTATTTTCCCAACGGATTTTTGCCCATCAGTACGCAATTCCGAGAAGAGACCTTTTTTCTCTCTATTCCTCGGTCAAGTTTGCTCTAGTGAATGGAATGAGCGGATGGTGAAAAAAATATTCAACCACGCGTTCCTTTCAGTCACAAAAATCAGGGCCGAGGGGAGAAATCTGAAAGCTGAAAACGGATTGGTCGAGAAGAAGAGTGATTCGTGTGATTTAAATTTTGTGAGGCAGAGTAATGGATAATGATATTCGGTGGATACAGCGTTTTGATAATTATTCTAAGGCGTTGCAACAATTACGGGCGGCTGTTGAATTGGCAGAAAAACGTGATTTATCGGACTTGGAAAGGCAAGGACTGGTGCAGGCCTTTGAATTTACTCATGAGTTGGCGTGGAATGTCATAAAAGATTTTTATGAATATCAGGGAACTACAGGATTGCAAGGGAGTCGGGATGCTGTTCGTTTAGCTTTTAAACGAGGGTTAATAGACGCCGGTGATGTTTGGATGGATATGATCGAAAGCCGCAACAGAACCTCGCATACATACGATGAAAAGACGGCACAAGAGATTATGGGTGATGTGCGTTATATATATTATCCGGAATTCAGAAAACTGCATGAGGTGCTGAATGAATATACCCTTGCGGATTAAAGAGACGCAGTCATTCGTATCGAAGCAGATGTTCTGCAGAAACTGAATACCGTTTTTGGGCGATATCCAAATATTGCAAAAGTAAAACTGTACGGTTCACGAGCAAAAGGTAGCTTCAGGAATGGATCAGATATTGATTTGGCTCTGATCGGGAGTGAGGTGGATCATCGGCAGTTGGTTCGAATAAGTCGAGAGCTGGATGATCTGATGTTGCCGTATAGTTTTGATATAACAAATTACAGCACTATTTCTAATGTGGCATTGAAAGACCATATAGATCGCATGGGTAAAGTACTTTTTATCAATGAAGCGCACAAATAATGAAAACTTAGCGTACGTGCGTACTTGAGCGAAGCGTGATCGAATACATGTATTGCCGCAAAAAAGCGCAGAAGGCGCAAAGGAAAGCCGGAAGTCGGATCTGTGTTTTTCGGTCGATTTGATGTGTTGACCGCGAAAAAAACTCGTTTTATTATGTTTTTTGTGGCCATGATGGGTTTCGTTTCGGTGTATCAAAAAATGCTTGATGTTGAATAATATGAAAAAAGAGCAATGGGATGAGTTGCCGGTTGGGGCAAAAATTGTGGGGCGTCGCACGAGCGTGGCGAAAGGGCATCGTTCCGATGCTTTTGGAATGCAGGATTTGGTTAATGCTAGTGGAAATGTCGCTAAAGTAACCTGGAAGAAGGGGGTTTTCCGTTTTAAAACCTATGAAGAGGCAGACGCATGGTGGATAAGCCATATGATGATCAAGAAGTAACCCGAGTTCCAACCCGAAGCGATTTGGTAGCCATTGCGAAGTCGCTCAATGATGGCGGCGGGCGCTATATTATCATGGGAGGAATGGCTATGATAGAACATGGGTTGCGTCGATCGACGATGGATATCGATTTGTTGATAGATGATGATCCAGACCATGTACAAATGGTATGCGAGCATCTGGCTGCAATTTTAACTGACGGAGCCGCAAAAGAAGTCTGTCCTCAGGATGTCAGGGACTATATGGTCGTGCGAATTAACGACGAAATAACCATTGATTTAATGGGAACCGCATGCGGTGTTGATTACGAAAGTGCGAAAAATATGATTGAGTGGATTGATATCGAAGGGGTTCAAGTACCGTTTGCATCGGCGGAGCTTCTATTGAAAACAAAACAGACCCTTCGTGACAAAGATCGACTGGATCGACATTTTTTGATCGCATTGATTAATCGCGATTTGTAACCCACTCCACTCCTTGCGCTATTGTGAGCATGGTAAGTATATGCCTGTCGGGAGTTCTTGTAGCTTATTTTCTGACCCATTAGTTGAAACCCGACTGAAGAAGATCCCTGAACAATGGACAATGGACAATGGACAATGAACCACGAACCACGAACAAAATATTCAACTACCCGCTCCCGTTGGTCACTGGAGTACACGGAGAGCACAGAGACGTTTGATTTAAGTGTTAAGATTTAATTGAAATGCGATAATGATCGGATAAAACAGGTTTATAAGTCTGAATTCAGGGCTTTGGGAATTTGGCGATCAACGAGTTAGAGAAAACGGAAATGAAAAATTTACCATTGGGAATAAATACGCTTAGCAAGTTGTTAGGTAGCGATTGTGTTTATGTGGATAAAACCGCGATGGCATGGGAACTTATACGTATTCCGGGTGCCTATTTTCTGTCGCGTCCGCGTCGGTTTGGAAAAAGCCTGTTTGTGGATACGTTGAAGGAGATCTTTGAGGGGAATAAGGAGCTTTTTGAGGGATTGTATATTCATGATAAGTGGGATTGGACGAAGACGTATCCAGTAATCAAGATTGATTTTGCAAGTGGGAATATTCGGTCTCGGGACGAGCTGGATGAACGAATTCTATCGATACTGAGAAAAAATGCGGATCGACTGAGCGTTTCCTGGCGTGAAAAGAATGATATTGCCGGATGTTTTGAAGATTTGATAAGTGGTAGTGTGCAACAATTCGGGCAGAACGCTGTTGTATTGGTAGATGAGTACGATAAGCCGATTTTGGACAACATCGACCATCCTGAAATAGCCGCAGAGATGCGTGACGGTCTCAAGAATTTGTATTCGGTATTGA
>RZYD01000368.1 GCA_009930445.1 Bacteroidia bacterium
GGATCGTTTTCATGTATTATTAGTGCATGGCTTAACGCCGATATTCCATTGGCAATTCCATACCCCAGAAAGCTATCCGGATGATTGGCCCGGGAGGCTGTATTACGAAGGATGGTGCGTAATTGGGCGGGAGTTTTTTCCGGACAAGCCTGCATGAGGCAGGCTGCCAAACCGGCAATCAATGGGGAAGAAAATGACGTTCCACTACTTAGGGATAGCCCGCCCGTTGGAGTAGATACGAGATTACCCTGGCCCAATGCTGCGATATCCGGTTTAATTCGACCATCGGCTGTTGGCCCGACAGAACTAAAGCTGGCATATTCACCTTGTTGATTTACAGCGCCAATACTAAGCACATTTGGAGCGTCGGCTGGTGCCGTAATGTAAGTCCAGGGGCCATCGCCTTCATTTCCGGCGCTGGAAATTACCAAAATCCCCTTTGAAGCCGCAATTTCTGCTGCCAGGGTTACAGGTGTAGTTTGCCCGTCAAGCTCCTCATAGGTATGATTTTCTTCCAGATTATCAAAAACAGAATACCCCAGTGATGAATTGATGATCTGCACGCCTGCACTGTCGGCATATTCTGCACCTGCAGCCCAGAAATACTCTTCTAAAAGGTATTCACCATAAACATCTTCAGTTCGCAACAGGTAATAGGATGCATCAGGGGCGGTTCCGATAATATTTCCCGGATCATTAGCGCCCAGCTGCGACAATACGGCTGTGCCGTGTCCACTATGGGCATACACCGATCCTCCCGGGTTAACAAAATCCCGGGTTCCTACCAGGCGTCCAGAAGGGAAGAGTGCTGCGAAAGCAGCAATCGTATCCGTTCCCATGAACCCTCCATCGAGTACAGCGATTTTAATATTTTGTCCGGTGTAGTTCCGTTTATGCAGGCTATCGGCCCGGATTATGTGGTTCTGAAGATATGAATTTCCATACTCAAAATCGGTTTTTGATACATTGGAATACACTTCGGAAAAACCAAATTTCCTGCTCGTTTCATCCGAAGTTTTCCCTTTTGGAAGAGACATTGTCTGTAAAGATTTCACAAAGGGTAAACGGATAATTGCCTGGATATCCCTTTGCGATTCCGGCATTACAATAACAACATTAAACCACTTGGATATCAGTTTAATATCTAAATTATATTCAAGTAATTGTTTAATATAATACTCCGATACCGGAAGATCTTTTTCATCCAGAGGGATTCCCTGTCGCACTCTTCGTTCCAGTGCATCGTACGATAAAAAGGCAGCGGGATTTTCGAGAGAAAAGCAATTGTTTTTTTTATCCGAAAATTCGATTAACCAGCTAGTTGGTTGACATAAAAGAGATCCAGTAAGTACAAACAAGAGTAAAATTAAGGAGGTAAACTTTTTCATAATTCATGCTTCATTGTATAATAACTGGATCAACCATTGGGTTTATCCTTCGGGTTGGGATGTTCAATTATTCCACCGCCCAATACATCATCCCCTTCATAGAATACGACTGATTGTCCGGGCGCCGGGGCATATACGGGGGTTGAGAAAGTCAGAATACCCTGATTCGCCCCAAACGAAGAGAACAGTGCTTCATCACCCGCGTGGCGATAACGCAGTTTAACAGTCAGTGGTATATTTTCAGGGATAGCACTGTATTTCATCGTGTTAATATTTTTTACTTCTATTTTAGTAAACCATAAATCTTCTTCTTTTCCGATAACCACTTCATTGGTTTCCGGTCTGATTTCGCTCACATAGGCACGGAAGCCCAAGGCTGGCAATCCTTTTCGTTGACCGATAGTAAAAAACATAAAACCGTTATGGTGTCCCAAAAATGTACCGTTTCTATCGATAAAATTTCCGTTCCGGAAGGAATCAATCCGTTCTGATTTTTTTCTTTTCAGGTACAACCGATAATCCTTATCAGGCACAAAACAAATATCATAGCTTTCTCTTTTTTCAGCGATGCGCGTCAAATTATACGATTCAGCAATTTTTCTCACTTCCATTTTATGCAGGGTTCCTAAAGGGAAAAAGGTTCTTTTTAGTTCCTCCTGGCCAAGTTGCCAAAGCATATAGGACTGTTCTTTCTGCGCGTCCAACCCTTTTCGCACAAAGGTCCTGTTATTTTCCCATACCACTTGTGCGTAATGTCCGGTAGCTATAAACCCACACCCCAGCGCATCCGCTTTTTGCAGAATATATTTCCATTTTATTGTTTTATTGCACAGGATGCATGGATTTGGTGTATGCCCTGAAAAGTATTCGGAGACAAAATTATTAATCACCGAATTAGCGAAAGGAGTTCGAACATCTTCCACAACATGGGGTATCGCAAGCTGGCGGGCCACCTCGCTGGCATCGGTAATATCCTGCTTTCCACCGACAGTCATCGAACTATAGCCCAGCGGTTTATCATCGGCATCAAAAATCTGGAGTGTAATACCCTGTACTTCAAAACCCTGATTTTGCAACAGGATACAAGCCACAGCGCTATCCAGTCCACCGCTCATAGCCACCAGTACTTTTCTTTTTATTGTGAAGTTTTTCATGATCAACAAAAATATGAAATAGCGGGAAATATGGCCGGAATAAAATTATTGCAAATGAATTGGTTATCATTTTGTACTTTCGCGAAAGAAAAGCAATCAGGATGCGGATAGATATCTTAACCTTATTTCCGGAGATGTTTACCGGCCCCTTGAGTCATAGCATTATCAGGCGGGCGCAGGAGAAAAAAATTGCCTCCATAGTGCTGCATGACATCCGGGAATACACGGAAAACAAGCATAAACGTGTT
>RZYD01000369.1 GCA_009930445.1 Bacteroidia bacterium
AGCCTCCCGGGCCAATCATCCGGATAGCTTTCTGGGGTATGGAATTGCCAATGGAATATCGGCGTTAAGCCATGCACTAATAATACATGAAAACGATCCATATATCCGGGTCAGCATTGTACCAAATCCGCTTCAGGGTGTTTCACGGTTTTCCATAAAAGCAGAGGATCAAATTATTAAAATTGTAATGTATGATTCTACTGGTGCGGTTTTTCGGCCTGAAATCGTCCATATTTATGGGAGTAGGGCAGAGGTTTCGTTTTCATGCGATGCCAGACGCGGTATGTATATGGTATTTGTGTATACAAAATATTCAGTATCAGGACATAAAATCCTTTTTATATAAGTCTGCCCCCAAATAAACTTTCCTGGTGTTTTTAACCCTTTCTCCGACAAAATTCGAATTGCCTTGGTTTACTATTTATAGGATTACCTCATTTCATGAAATTCTATAAATGTAAACAAACATAGGTTACAAACGTAAACAATTGAATTATACTTCTGTAAACATAATATGATTACAAATGTAAAATATTACAATTGTGTTTATGTAAACAAATGATTACATTTGTAGAAATCTAAATGTAGGTACAATGCTTGAAAGGATTAAACAAATAATGGAGCAACAGCATTTCAATGCTTCGCAATTCGCTGAAAAAATTGGTATTCAGCGTTCTACATTATCTCATATTTTATCGGGAAGAAACAAACCCAGCCTCGATGTAGTACAACGAATACTGGCTGAATTTCCGGATGTTGATGCGGAATGGTTATTGAATGGGATAAAATCAGTTGTTTACAAAGGTGAACAATTAATGGGTGTGTCCCCGAATCAGAAACCACAGAAAACAACATTTCCTGATCTTTTTTCCGGGTTCGATGCAGAGACCACGCAAATACCGCATTCTACAACCGATATATCAGGCAGGAATACCAATAAAAATGCTGGAAATAAAACGGTTGGAAACGATATTTCCCGGTTGGAAAATGTTATGGATAAAATGCAGGATAACCCTTCCTCGGATTCAATTGAGCAAATCGTGCTCTTTTATTCCAATGGTACTTGCAAAGTATATCGTACGAAAAATTAAATCACTTTATACCCATTCTTTATCAGAAAAAAGTAAAGCCATTTCATATTCCGCATTGGCGTCGGAGTCTGAACCATGAATTGCATTTTTTCTTCGGCTTCGGCCAAACATTCTTCTGATTGTTCCCGCTGCTGCCTCCCCGGGGTCTGTAGCTCCAATCAGCAATCGGAACTCGTTTACGGCGTCCTCCTTTTCCAAAATACCTGCATAAACAGGCCCGGAAATCATGTAGCTCACCAGGTCGTGAAAAAAATATTTATCCTTGTGCACCTTGTAAAATGCTTCAGCCTGAAGTCGGGTGAATCGCATTTTCTTCCAGGCTCGGATATGAAAACCGTGCTCTAATATGATAGTAATGATTTTTCCTTCCAATCGCTCTTCTACAGCGGTTGGCTTAATGAGGGTTAATGTGAAACGGCCGGGCATAAACAGGCTTTTTAATAAATTTTAATAGCGTATAGTCACTGGATTTTCCTACTTTTGTCATTTATATGGTTCGTCGGCAGGCGCTTACTTCTTATTTAGCATGAAAGATACACAAAAATCAGACAATTTTCGCAAAATCCTTATTCAATCACAAAAAATAACACTCATTACCCATTTAAACCCTGATGGTGATGCAATTGGATCACTTACGGCAATGGGACTTTTCCTTGAGGCAACAGGTAAAATCGTTACAATGATTACGCCCAACGATTTTCCTGCTTTTCTTAAATGGATGCCCGCCAGTGATCAAATTATTAATGCTGAAAAAAAATTTCAGCAGGCACATGATGCATTGATGGATTCGGATGTCGTGGTATATCTGGATTTTAATGCCAACCACCGCGCAGGAAATTTCTCCGCCAGCCTCGAGGCATTCCCTAAACTTAAGGTTCTGATGGATCACCATCCTGAACCGGAAGATATTTTTGACCTCGCGTTCTCCGAGCCTTCTGCCTCTTCCGCTTCGGAAATTGTTTACGATATCCTTACCTTGCTCAATGAACCTGATATGCCACTCTCCAAAGCTGTTGCCTCGTCCCTTTATACTGGAATCATGACAGATACAGGTTCTTTTAATTATGCATGTAAAGACCCGGATCTCTATCCTAAAATCGGTAAATTGGTAGAATTTGGCGCCAATCCTGAGATTATTCATACCCTGGTTTACAATACCAATACTGAAAACCGAACACGTTTTTTGGGTTTTGCCTTGCTTAACCGACTGGTTGTCCTGAAAGAATATAAAACTGCCTATATCTATCTTACGAAATACGACCTGCGGCGGTTTCATTACCGGGTGGGCGATACTGAAGGTTTTGTTAACTATACGCTTTCTCTTAAAGGAATCAATTTGGGTGTTTTGTTTACTGAGCGGGTAGGCCACATTAAGCTTTCGTTACGCTCCAACGGTGATTTTTCTGTGAATGACTTTGCACGCAATCATTTTACTGGTGGAGGACATAAAAATGCGGCCGGTGCTGAATCGAAAATGGATTTAAATGATACCATACAGATGTTTCGCGATCTTCTTCCGATATACACTTCACAACTCAATGCCGATGTGGATTAAAACAAGAATATCCGGTCTTCTGCTATTGGTGTTTTTTGCAACCCTAAGTTGCCGGCAAAATCCTTCTTCGGCCAGTAATGGCCACAACAAGCCAATGGCTCCCGACATGGAACAACTGATCTATGCAAATAAAAAAAGTAATC
>RZYD01000041.1 GCA_009930445.1 Bacteroidia bacterium
TGGTCACCCGGTTTTACATCCCGGGCAAAATAACGGTATTGTACACTAATTTTTTCACGGGTTCCCAGCATTGGGTCACTGGTAAAAATTATTCGCTCCCCTTTTTTTAGGGTAATTCCATCCTCCGGAACCATTCCGGTTCGGATTTTTGGGCCCTGGAGATCAGCCAATAGCGCTACACGGGTACCCAGCTGACGATTCACTTCACGAACCAGTGCGACCCGTTGTTCCTGTTCCTGAGCACTTCCGTGCGAAAAATTCATGCGCACAACATTAACTCCGGCACGGATCATAGCCTTCAGCACCTCCGGATCCTGAGATGCAGGCCCTATTGTAGCCACTATTTTTGTCTTCATTGATAAAAATTTATTACTGATTCCAATACCCCCCGGGGTTACTATTGTAAAGTCAGATTAAAATGTTCGATCATGTGGATCTCCAGATCTTCAAGTATATACTTTGCCTCTTTAACGGTTTCGGGAGAAATACGGAGCACAGCCATTACGCCATGTGCACTACGCAAATAATGCAGTAAATCCTCTTGTGCGGAATGATTAGTAAACCCTTCCACAAGCAATAAGTAATCGACATTTTTTAATCCGGGCAACAGAATTCCGGATTCATTCATATTTTTAATTAAGAAATATTTAATTCGAAAAAGGGAATCATAGTAAAAAAATAAAACACATTGGATACGATGTTCAGGAGAAAAAACGGACAAATCATCCACACGTTGCCAACGCAGAGCCGCCGCCTTGTTGAGGCTGTAAGCCATTTTGTAATCGGGCATCTTGCCCACAATACCCAAGAAAGTAAAATCCTTAAAATCCACGGGATCAGGACGAAGGCTCCTTTTCGGCATAACGCATTTCTTTCAGTAAAACTACGAAATTAAGCGTTATCGATACAAATTACTTTCCAGGTCTTTTCAGCGGCATTTTGCTCAGCCCCTTTAATGGAATAATCGTATCCGCGTTTATAGGGTTGCAAATCGATAAATACCTGAATAATATATTGTTTATTGAATCCGTTCCCTTCTTCACCGACCACACGAAATTCGATTTCTCGTTTATTTTTTTGCGACCATTCAATCAGTTTACTTTTGTAATTAAAATCAGTTGATTCCAGTTCATCAATATCATAACCAATTTTGATTACATGATCGATAATAATTTTTTTGGAGAATTCATAGCCTTTATCGAGGTACATGGCCCCAACAAAAGCTTCAAAGGCATCGCCATTAATCGAGCGGTAATGGTTGCTGTCGTTCGACTGGCTTTCGATCAAATTATGTAACCCAAGTTTTCTGGAGAGTTTATTCAGCTGGGAACGGGAAACAATTTTTGAACGCATCTGCGTAAGGAAACCTTCATCTTTATAAGGAAAGATCTTAAAAAGATAATCCGCAATAATTGCTCCCAGAATGGCATCACCCAAATACTCAAGCCGTTCATTGCTGATTTTTAGTCCATGCGATTCCTCTTTGGAAGCTGATTTATGACGAAGCGCCAGTTTATAGAGAAAAATATTCCCGGGATAGTATCCAAAAATATTTCTTATCGCGCTAAACAGTTCTTTATCGTCGGAAAAATATGCTTTAACAGGTTTCACAAATTGTGAGCGGGTATTTCAACGAATCATTATATTTTTTTAAAAATAATACTGGCGTTATGGCCACCAAAACCAAAGGTATTACTAAGGGCGTATTTGATGTCACGCTTTTTGGCTTTTCCATAAGTAAAATCCAATCGGTTATCAATTTCAGGGTCATCCGTAAAATGATTAATCGTGGGAGGCACAAGGCTGTTCCGAATGGCCAGAATAGAGGCAATGGCTTCGATGGCTCCGGCGGCACCCAAAAGATGGCCTGTCATTGATTTGGTGGAATTAATGGAAATTTTATAGGCATGTTCCCCAAAAAGGGCAACAATGGCTTTCGGTTCAGAAATATCGCCAAGCGGTGTAGAAGTACCATGCGTATTGATATGGTCAATTTCTGAAGGGTCAATACCGGCTTCATTGATGGCATTGAGCATCGATTTACGTGCGCCTTCGCCTTCCGGGTGGGGTGAAGTCATGTGATAGGCATCGGCTGATAATCCGGCTCCAACTACCTCGGCATAAATTCTTGCGCCACGGGCTTTGGCATGCTCATATTCTTCAAAAATCAAAGTACCGGCACCTTCACCCAAAACAAAACCATCACGATCCTTATCAAAAGGGCGGGAGGCCGTTTTAAAATCCTCATTGCGGGTACTGATTGCGTGCATGGCATTAAAACCACCTATACCCCCCACATTGATAGCAGATTCTGAACCACCGGTGATAAACACGTCGGCACGTCCGAAACGAATGTAGTTATAGGCATCAATCATCGAATTAGCCGATGAGGCACATGCGGAAACCGTGCTATAATTAGGGCCTTTAAAACCGTATTTAATCGAAATATGACCTGCAGCAATATCAGCAATCATCTTGGGGATAAAAAACGGGCTAAACCGTGGATTTCCATCACCGGTTGAGAAATTAACAATCTCGGCAATAAAAGTATCTAATCCACCAATTCCTGAGCCCCAAATCACACCGGCCCGGTCAAGATCAATTTTTTCAAGGTCAAGTCCGGAATCCTTTATTGCTTCTTCCGTAGAAACAAGGGCGTATTGTGTATACGGGTCTAATTTACGGGCCTCCTTGCGATCAAAGTGCTCATTGGGATCAAAGTTTTTCAGCTCACAGGCAAACTGGGTTTTAAATTTGCTGGCATCAAAACGGGTGATCGCATTAGCACCACTAACTCCATTGATCAGCCCAT
Organism: Bacteroidia bacterium; assembly: GCA_009930445.1. Classification (GTDB taxonomy): domain Bacteria; phylum Bacteroidota; class Bacteroidia; order Bacteroidales; family BM520; genus BM520. The sequence goes on from RZYD01000041.1 coordinate 2,813, forward strand.
CCCAATATTCCGAAACGGTCTTGCCCAATGGAGTTAGCGCACCAAGACCTGTAACAACAACTCTTCTTTTGGTCATGTTACAGTGTTTTAAATTTTACTTTGAATTGTCTTCAATGTACTTTATTGCCTCTTCTACAGAACCAATTTTTTCAGCCTGCTCATCAGGAATAGCAATACTGAATTCTTTTTCGAATTCCATGATAAGCTCGACAGTATCCAGTGAATCTGCACCGAGATCGTTTGTAAAACTTGCTTCAGGAGTGACTTCACTCTCATCAACGCCAAGCTTATCAACGATAATAGCTTTTACTCTAGTTGCAATGTCTGACATGACTTTTAATTTTTAGTTAAACGCGGAAGCAAAGAACGGTATTTTCATATTTATAAACAATATTTCCAGATACAAATTTGATTAATGCCAATGTATCTACCTGCAAACCAATTATGTGTATATATTTAATTAAGATAAATTTATAGGGTTTTAAAAGTATATTACACGGGTCTGTTGAATGATTGTATATTTGCAACAACTCTTTTTTTACTAGAATGAATACAGATTCCTTGCAAAACATCTGTACTTCAAAAAAAAACAGAAAAAAAAAGACAAGAGGGAATAATCCGGTTCAAAGAGGTGTGCGCTTAACAGGGAAAAGCAATCCGGGAATTCCTTCTATTGCGATAAATTGATACTTTGCTGATGAAAACGATAGTAATCTTTGCCTCAGGCAACGGGACAAATGCCGCCCGCATTGCGGAATATTTTTCGAATACCCAAGGCATTGCCCTGCGTGCTATTTTTTGTAATCAGCCCGGAGCTTATGTGCTGGAAAGAGCGAAGCAAGCAGGTATTCCAACGGTACTTTTTACGCGTGAAGCGTTATACCACAATGGCGAAGTTCTGCAAAAGTTACAAGGTTTGTCACCCGACCTCATTGTACTGGCAGGGTTCATGTGGCTTATCCCTGACCCGTTATTAAAAGCCTTTCCACATCGGATTCTCAATATTCATCCGGCGCTGCTGCCGGCTTATGGCGGAAAAGGAATGTACGGAATGCATGTACACAATGCTGTTATCGCCAACAAGGAGAAAGAATCGGGTATTACCATCCATCTGGTAAATGAAAAGTACGATGCGGGTGATATCCTGTTTCAGGCGAAATGCAGTGTCGCACCGGAAGATACACCAGAGTCGCTGGCACAAAAAATTCACGCTTTGGAATATAAGAATTTTCCGGAAGTGATTGAATCCTATCTTCGGCAGGTCAGCAATTCATAAATTTATTGTACCCCTTCTGCCTACCTCGTCTTGCCTTATTGATAAAACAAAACATTTACAGGAAATCAAGCAGCGGAATATATCCTTTATCGTTTTGAGCCAGTTATTCCTTGATACGTTCCTGAATTTTCCTGGTTTCCTCTTCAAAACCGGGTTTACCAAGAAGTGCGAACATATTTCGCTTGTACGCCTCAACACCAGGCTGGTCAAAAGGGTTTACATCTAAAATATATCCACTCAAAGCACAAGCGGCTTCAAAGAAGTAGATGAGCTGACCCATGTAATAAGGTGTAATTTCCGGAATATGGATATGCATGTTTGGAACACTACCGTCGACGTGTGCCAGTGTTGTTCCGAGCCCGGCCATCTTATTCACATACTGAAGGTCTTTGCCGGCGAGGTAGTTCAGGCCGTCGAGGTTGGCGTCATCTTCCGGAATCAAAATTTCACGTTTTGTTTTTTCCACCGAGAGCGTTGTCTCGAAAATCACCCGTAACCCATCCTGAATGTATTGCCCCATGGAGTGTAAATCGGTGGTAAAACTGACACCATGAGGGAGAATACCACGGTTTTGTTTCCCTTCGCTTTCGCCATAAAGCTGTTTCCACCATTCGGTGATATAATAGAGTGCCGGCAGGTAATTTACCATAAACTCCACGGCTTTGCCTTTACGATAGAGGATGTTCCTTACTGCAGCGTATTTTGCGGCGGGATTTTGCTCCATATCAGGTGTGGTTTTAACCCGATTTTCCATTTCGGCAGCGCCTTTCAGTATTTCGCGGACAGGGATACCGGCAACAGCAATGGGAAGCAGTCCTACGGGAGATAAAACAGAATAGCGGCCGCCCACATCATCAGGAACCACGAAGGTCGGATATCCTTCCTGTGTGGCAAGTTGTTTCAGGGCGCCCCGTTTTTCATCTGTTATTGCCACAATTCGCTTCGCAGCACCCTGCTTCCCATATTGTTTCTCCAACTGATTTTTCAGAATCCTAAACGCCAGTGCGGGCTCAGTAGTTGTTCCTGACTTGGAAATAACGATCACTGACCAGGCACTTTTTTCCAGAACGTCCAATAAATCAGCCATATAGTCCTGACTCAGTTGATGTCCTGCATAAACGATTTCCGGGGAAGCAGCAGGGCTAAGCCATGGGCTAAAAGCATGTTTTTGCGTTTCAATGACAGCCCGGGCCCCCAGGTAGGAGCCACCGATTCCGACGACAACAACAATTTGGGAAATTGCCCGCAATTCAGCTGCAGCATTTTCAATTGCATCAATTTCGTTATCGGATATCCCCGAAGGCAAATCAAGCCAGCCCAAAAAATCACTTCCTTTTCCGCGCCGGTTCATCAGCATCGGGTGAATTACATTCAGCTCTTTTTGAAATGCATTATATTCATTTTTCGTAATAAAACCCTCCAGGTGACGGATATCCAATTCAATATGTTTCATAATATGTATTTTTGCCGTATGAATTTACAATAATTATAAAAGTACAAAAATACAAAAAGTGCAGCGATCTTTTCACTGCACTTCAAAACACACATTCCAGCGCGAAGCCGGAACTCATTACACAGGTTTATCTAACATAAAGCTTAAAAGGTATTTGCGCATAAGAACGAAGTACAGCAACAAAAATAGCACAGAAAGCAGTATAAAACTGTTAACAGAATACAACAAACGTTAAGATATGTTAAGTGTAAGAATAATTACGAATCGCCGTGTAAATTTGTAGCAATGCAACGAAAGAGGAAAAGCATTGTTCCGGTTGTCAGTATTGCCACATTGGCTTTACTCGGACTCATTGCCATTCAGTTATACTGGATGCAAAGCGCTATTCATGTGCAGCAGGATAATTTTAACCGAAAAATATCGGAGACGATGCGGGATGTGGCGCGGGTTATAGAGAAGATAGAAATTTCAGAACAGCTAATGGCCCGGCAGGAAGGCAATCTGTTTATCAACCGTCCCGATTCGGTGTTAATGCAGCGTTATCAATCGGAAGAGGAAGAGCTCAATGCACGGTTTACAGATATTTATTTTTCCAAAGCACAGTTGATCAATCAATTTTTTGAAGATCTTCTGAACACAGGCCAGTATAAAAACACGCTCGACAGGCTTGACCGTCAGCTTCTCGATTCCCTCCTACGTTCTGCCATGCGATCGCTAAACACACCGGAAGTATATCATTACGCCATTTACGAACCCATAAAGGACACGTTCCTGCTTACCGGGCCCGACGGGTTTAAAAAAGAAATGCTCGCTAATGGCATCGTTACTATCCTTTTCCCCAGCGACAGAAATCCCTATCCCGATTATCTTATCATTCATTTCACCGGGGAGAAACGATTCATCCTGCAGCGGATTTCTGCCATGGTACTGATTTCTTTGTTATTAGTAGCTTTTGTGCTTTTGTCGTATTTCATTGCCATCAATACAATTATAAAACAGCAAAAACTGGCCGTAATGAAAAACGACTTTATCAATAATATGACCCATGAATTCAAGACGCCGATATCAACCATCGCCTTAGCCTGCGAGGCACTAAATGACGCGGATATCCGAGCCATACCAAACCTTTCAGATAATTACATCCAAATCATTGGGGAAGAGAACAAACGATTGGGAATCATGGCGGAAAAGATCCTGCAAACGGCCATTCTGGATCAAGGGAAACTAAAGATAAAACCCGAAATGGTCGACATTCATGATGTGATCTTGGACGTAGTGAAAAAATTCAGTATGCAGGTAGAGATTAACGATGGTGAAATCCGGACTGTTTTAAGGGCAAACGACCCAAAAATTATGGCCGACAAGGTTCATCTGGCAAATATCGTGGGAAATCTGCTGGATAACGCCAACAAATACTCGCCCAAAAAACCATTTATTGTGGTAAAAACAACTTCATCCAATAAAGGCATTACCTTTTCCGTTGAAGATAATGGAATTGGTATCAGTAAAGCCAATCAGAAGAAAATTTTTGACAAACTTTTCCGTGTGCCGACAGGAAACATCCATAATTTTAAAGGGTTCGGACTCGGGTTAAGTTATGTAAAAGCCATTGTGGATGCCCACAACGGCAGCATTGAAGTAGAAAGCGAATTAGATAAAGGGACAAAATTCAGTATCTTTTTACCCAAAAATCAATCATAAATGTATCCTCACTATGGAACAAGAAAATATTAAAGTATTGCTGGCAGAAGACGACCCCAATCTGGGTCAAATTCTTCAGTCGTATCTTAAAGCAAAAGGATTTCCCACGCGGCTATGTGTAAACGGAAAAGAAGCGTTGGAAACATTTCACAAGGAAGTTTACGACTTCTGCATTCTGGACGTGATGATGCCGGTAAAAGATGGGTTTCAGGTGGCAGAGGAAATCCGAAAAACCAACAATACCATTCCTATTCTGTTTCTTACCGCCAAGTCGATGCAGGAAGACAAACTGAAAGGATTTGAGGTAGGAGGCGATGATTATCTTACAAAACCATTCAGTATGGAAGAGCTACTGGCCCGTATCAGTGCCATTTTACGCCGGGTAGAAAAAAAAGACGACAATGCCACTTTTTATCAGATAGGCAACTATACCTTCGATTATAACCTGCACCTATTAAGCTATGGGGAAAAAGAACAAAAACTCACCAGCCGTGAAGCAGATCTCCTGAAATTGTTATGCAATCATAAAAACGAAGTACTCGACAGAAGCTATGCGTTAAAAAAAATCTGGCTTGATGACAGCTATTTCAATGCCAGAAGTATGGATGTTTATATTGCCAAACTCAGAAAATACCTGAAAGAGGATGAATCGGTGCAGTTAATGAATGTTCATGGAATCGGATTTAAACTGGTATCGAGAAAATAACCAGGGGTGAAAGGTCGTTTTTCTTCACAGAATTATTTGTACTTTGCGGTTTCAACATCGAAATCCCGTAAGGAATGAAAAAACCTGCACTTCACTGGCAAATCCTGATTGCACTGATACTGGCTGTACTTTTTGGTGCCTTCTTCCCTGATCAAGTATCCTATGTTGCATGGATGGGAGATATCTTTCTCCGCGCGCTAAAAATGGTCATCATCCCACTGATTCTCAGTAGTATTATTTCAGGAATAACTAACATCGGATCAGCCGGGAACCTGGGCAGAATTGGATTAAAAACGCTTTTGTATTATTTATCGACCAGCCTGCTTGCCATCATCACGGGATTAATTCTGGTGAACCTGTTGCATCCTGGCACAGGTGCCGATTTAGGGTTATCGAAAGAAATTGAAGGACTTGGCGTAGCGCAGGAGTCTTTTGGCCAGACCCTGATAAACATGATTCCTGAAAACATCTTTTCTTCCTTTGTAAATAATGAGATGCTGTCGGTAATCTTTTTTGCCATTCTATTCGGGTTCTTTATCACAAGAGTAGAGAAAAAATACAGTGAATTTTTAATTAATGGATTTAATGCCGTGTTTGAGGTAATGATGAAAATCACATTGTTTATCATTCGTTTTGCACCTTTAGGCGTATTTGGTATTGTAGCACGAGTGGTAAGTAAACAAACCGACCTGCTGCATTTGGGCGAACGCATGGGGCTATATGTTTTGGTTGTGGTAATGGCTATCGCGATCCATACCTTTATAACACTACCATTGATTGTAAAACTGGCAGGGAAAGCGAATCCCCGGGCGCACTTCAAAAATATGTCGACAGCCTTACTAACGGCCTTTTCTACGGCCAGCAGTGGTGCTACATTGCCACTCACCATGGATGCGGTGGAGAATAAATCGGGGGTCAGCAACAAAATCACAAGCTTCACGCTCCCTTTGGGTGCGACCATCAACATGGATGGTACGGCCCTGTATGAATGTATTGCGGCTATGTTCATTGCACAGGCCTATGGCGTTGACCTTACATTGGTTCAACAGCTTATCGTCGTCATGACGGCCTTGCTGGCTTCGATTGGTGCGGCCGGCATCCCTATGGCCGGGCTGGTGATGTTGAGTGTTATCCTTTCGGCGGTCGGACTTCCCCTGGAGGGAATCGGATTGATCCTGGCGGTTGATCTGCCTCTTGACATGATACGCACGGCAACCAATGTATGGAGTGACAGTTGTGGCGCGGTAGTTATTGCAAAATCGGAAAAGGAGGTATTGTGGGTTTAAATAAGGACAATTCTTCGTGCAATTATCCGGTGAAGGTAAAAAGATAATTCATTATAAAATTCCATAAAGTCACTACAGCGATAGCACCTGCTTTCGATAAATAAAAATTAATCTTGAATCTGGATACTAACACCCAGAGAATGGCGGTATTAATTCCAAGCCCGGCCATCGAAATCAGGATAAACCGTAAATACTCCATGACAACTTCCGGATTATGACTCTCAAACGTCCACCATCGGTTAAGAAAATAATTGGAGGTAGCCGCTAACGTAAATCCAATACCATTGGAAATATATTTTTGAATCCCCAGTACTTCTTTGGCTAATACAGTAAACCCAAAGTCTACCAAGACTCCGGAGGCTCCCACAACACCGAATTTTAAAAATTTTCCTACAAGTTCTGCGGTAAAACAGGGCGACAGATTCATATATAAAAGTAAATAATGATTATTGTCTGAAAATTTTATTACCCAGCGTTCGCGGATCCAGTAAAATACTTGGAAGAAGCCTCGCGTGACTGGCTCTCACAGGACAAATATCGATTCCTCCGCGTCGCGTATAAATGCAGGTTACCATCAACTCTTCCGGGGTAAAGCTATCCCAAAGCTGCTTATAGATCATCTCACATACTTCCTCGTGAAAATGATTCTCGTTTCTAAAACTCACCAGATACTTAAGCAATCCTTCCGGCGATGGGCCTTGTTTCCCCTGAAAATGAATATATACCGAACCCCAGTCGGGCTGAAACGTTACTTTGCAGTTCGAACGTAATAAATGACTTCCTAAACGAAATCTGGATAATCCACCTTCTCCCTGCTTCAATAACGTTGGATTTTCATTAAATTCATCGAACATTGTTGCACTTAAATCAAACTGTGATTCCAGTAATGACCAGCTGGAAAAGTCGTTTTCATTGTACTCAGGAGCACTGAAAAAAGCCACTGTAGGCTGTGTTTCCAATACCCGGTCGAGATCATTTTGTATGGTCTGCAGGAAAAGGCTGATTCCCTCTTCCGGATGATTGCCCAACCGGGTCATATTAAAGGAGCTCAGGTATAATTTCAGGGATTTACTTTCAATAATAAATGGTCCGTTTCCCGAAAATATAATTTTAAGAACTCCTGCCACCGGTAATCCATTTTGCGTTAGAAATCCAGCTTCCCAGGCATGCCAGATATCAAAAGCCAGAAAGCCCGGATTATCGTTTGTAATCCCATATTTTACCCGGTTTTCCGACCTGGGAATTGCTTCCAGCACAGAAGGGTCGTATTGTTGCGGATAACCTGAGGTGTGTCCTAAATGTGTGAGTTTGTTTTCCATTGGCTATGTTTTAAACCCCCTCTTTATTTCCAAAAAGTGTAATATGCATTCGGGGACAAAAACGCCATCCGTTTCGAATGGCCATCTCCAGGGCAAGGGGTATTGTTGAAGCAAGCACCTCAGGAGTGGCACCCAACGGCATTACCAGAAGGTCGTAAGAAGTGAAATGATGAAGTTGACGAAGAATTTCACTGATTTCCCGTTCATCCTGCGTTTCAGCAACTACAAATTTTAATTGAATATCCGGATGGTTATTGGTATACCGAAGCGAAAGAAATTCCTGTAGAACAGGAAGGCAAACAGCAGATTTCCCTTTTTTCGGGTTTCCCCTGGCTGCAGATAGAAGTTTGGGACTAATACTTATCAGATCAGACAATTCAGCGGTACGACGGTGAAAAAGAGTCCCATTAGTTTCTATGGTAATATGAAGATCAGGAATTGCGGCTTTTAGCAGTTCTAAAAGTTGACTCAAATTTTGAGCCTGGAGGAATGGCTCGCCTCCGGTTATTACCAAATGGCGAAGTATTCCCATATTTTCGGCAATGGTTTGTGCCAGTGTTTCGACTGCTACTGTGGTAACGGGCATATCCGGCATTATAGCCGAAGGTGTATCACAAGGGCATAAAGTTCCATTATCCAGTTGCCATACGCAATTCAGATTACAGCCATAGAGCCTAAGAAAAAGGGAGGGTACGCCGGCCAGTTTTCCTTCTCCCTGAAGGGTTCCGGAAACCGCCAATCCCGTAGCTGTTCTCCTCCCCGGAGATACGACAGGAAAAAGACCCTCTCTGGCCAGTTGTAATGCTTTACCGCCTAATGACACCTCTATAAATTTTGTTCTACTTCAGGATTAATAAATTTTTGACCTGTTTTCAAGCTTTCCCACCAATCGAAGGGCCATTCGTCGATGATAGCCTGTGAAAAATGAATCTCATTTAATGTAAACTGAACTAAAGAAAGGTCTTCACGAAAAGCCTCCGCATAACCGGTGCTGGTTTCGTGTACCTTTACCGAAAAGAGCTCAATTTCGCCTTCTCCATTTTGAAAAATAGTGTTTTCCAAAATTCTATCCACCACATAAAAAAACAATAATGCATATCCTTCAGCCGATGGCGATACCGGTATTTCCGCCACTCGCTGCGTGTTCTTATGAATCCAACCCTTAAAATCTTCTGCTTCTCTGTTCCAGAGGCTATAGGAATGGTCAAAACTGTCGACGAGCAATTTCACCTTATCGAGCAACATGAAATCCAATACCATATATCCCTGGTCAAGCCGGCTCGAGCGGATAGTAACCTCCACACCATAAGAGTGGCCATGGATATTATATTTACAACGTTGTGAAGAACAATTGCGGACGATATGAGCCCCTTCAAAACGAAATGATTTCCGTATTCTCATGACATAAGCATATTATAACCAGTGGCAAAGATAGAATATGTATTCGGTATCCCTTACCTGATTTCACAAAGATTAAGGCGAATGGGTCAATTTTTGCCTGAACAAAAGTTCCAGCTCCTTTAATTTTGGCCGGGCGGCGTGTACTTTCAATGCCTCAATTTTTGCAAGCTGAGCGACAAGGAATTGCTTTGATTCTTCAGTCAGCGGATACCGAAGATTGTGTTTTGATGCGATAACCAGTTGCTCAATGGTTTGCAAAACCGGAAGATCAGCAGGATGGATCCAGGCCTTGGTGAAGCGATCACGTAAATAGGCAACGGCAACTTCCGATGGGTGTAACATATCGTTGGCGTAAAACCTGTAATCACGCAAGTCGTCCATCATAACTTCATAGGCCGGGAAATAAGAGGCAAAACGATACGCATCGGTCAACGCATGCGTAAGGGTTAAAAGAGCGGCCTTCGAGCGCTGATTGTTAACTGCACCATCGCGCCAGTGCCGGATCGGACTGACAGTAAAGACCACCTGCAAAGAGGGATTAAAATGATTCAACTTCTGCAAGCAGTTTTTCCATTGCATCATCATATTCTCCAAAGACAAACATTCCCTTGAAAAATTTTGTGCGGGTAATTTATGGCAATTCGCGACAATGCACCCGGTATCCCTTGTCCGAAAGGCATATGCCGAACCATACGTAATAAACAGCCATGAGGCCGTTTTTAACATTTTATGGGCTGCATGAAGCGACGTATTAATATCCCTCAGGGTTTGATCTTCCTTTTCCGAAGAAAACCGGCTATGATGGTCGAAGCTAATATATTTTTCTCCTGTGAAGTGCAATTCCGCGGCAGTGTAGGAGCTATTGCTGATAATCCGCTGTAAAGCGCGAACCAAAGATTCAGGATTGTATACTATACCAAATGGATTTATCATTGTTTCAAACCCATGTGAATGGAAAAATTCGCCCAGATTTTCAGTAAAACATGAGCCAATCCATAAGGAGGACTGTCGGTAACTGAGTTTTTGTTCCGGGCCTTCAATGGGGAAGGTAGTTCTGAAAAGGTCGTTATGATGCATACGGGTGTTTTCTCAAAATTACCAAAAAAAAACAAGTTTTTACACTTTGAATGCATTTAGGAATCAATCCATAAATATAAATCAAAACATT